>CAYZGF010000005.1:0-8018 GCA_964477595.1 uncultured Algimonas sp. | reverse complement strand
ATAATCACCATATTGATCATAATTATTTCGGCCCACGACCTATTTTAGGGTCCAATGGCGGTGAAACTCTGCGGATCGGAACCAGCCACCATTCGCGTAAAGATAGTTTAACGCTGGTCGAGAATAATTATTTTGATCGGGCCGATGGGGAAGTTGAAATCATTTCCTCGAAATCCGGCGGGAATGTTTTCCGCAACAACACATTTTATAAATCCCGCGGGACGCTGACACTTCGCCACGGCAATGGCAATCTCGTGGAACGGAATGTTTTCCTCGGCGAAGGGGCGGACCATACGGGTGGGTTCCGTGTCATTAATGCCCGTCAAACCGTCCGCAATAACTATATGGAAGGTGTCACAGGCACCCGTTTTGGCGGTGCATTGGTCGTTATGAACGGTGTCCCCAATGGACCCATCAATCGCTATGACCCGGTCATATCTTCTGTGATTACAAATAACTCATTGATCAATAGCGATAATATCCAACTGGGCGCGGGTAGCGATGCTGAACGAAGCGCTCCGCCAACCGATACGCGTATGGAAGATAATTTGGTCGTCCATGATGAAGGTCGCAACAGCATGACGGTCTATGACGACATGTCTGGCATCACCTTTAAAGGTAATATTAGTAACGTCGCTCTGGAGCCACTGGCTGACAAGTTTACGGTGCAGGATGTGGCGCTGGAACGCGGCGAGAATGGATTGCTCTATCCTGTCGGAGGTTTGGAAGTTGGTGCACCGCGGGACCTCGTCGTCACACAAGCACCTGATACCGGTGCGTCTTATTATCCGAAGGCTGGAGAAGCGACCGCTTTTGGCTCTGGAAAGGTCCATGAAATTAGACCCGGCGAAGGCAATGTGGCCAAACTTGTGGCCGAAGCGCAAGACGGCGATACTATCCGTTTGCTGGCGGGTACGCATATTGTGGACCGTGTCATTCCGGTTCCTAACACGCTGAAATTTGAAGGCGTTGGAAATCCTACCGTCTTATATGAACGAGATGCGCTGTTCCAGATTCAGGACGGTGGCAGCCTCCGGATTGAAGGCCTGACGATTTCCGGCGCAGACACACCCGATAGTGCGGGGAATGTCGTGATCCGGACCAGTCCCTACTCCATGCTTAAAAATTATAGATTGGAGATCGTAGACACTGTCTTTGAGGACTTGGATGTAAACCATTCCTTCGATGTGATTTCTGCCGCAAAAGGGACTTTCGCCAATCACATTACTCTGGAACGCGTAAAGGTCTCTGATGCGACGGGTCATGTCTTGAGACTGGACCGCGAATTAGATGATAACGGCATTTATGCAGCTGAATATCTGACAATCTCAGATTCAAGCTTCACCAATATTGGCGGCACAATTGCCGACGTCTATCGCGGCGGTACAGACGAAAGTACATTTGGTCCGCATGTCACGGTTACAAATTCCACGATGGAAAATATTGGCGCAAATAAACGAAACAAGACCGGTGGCAGCTTCCGCCTACACGGTGCGCAGGTGACATTGCTGGACGGCAACACATTTAAAAATGCGCGTCCGGTCATCATCGACCATACGGTGGGCGAGCCCAAAACACGGCTGATCAATAATAATTTCGGACAATCGGCAACGCCTCAAATTCGCGAGCTCAACAGCGATGAAGTCAATACGGCGATTATGTCCGGCAATAGCGGGATGAAAAACTGATGAAAAAATTCCTCCTCTTGACGGCCGCTATCGGTGTGGCGGCCTGTGCACCGCAAGCCACATCTGATGCACCGAACGAAATAATTTATTCGATAAATCAAATGCAAGCGGCATCGGGTTTCGAGGTCACTTTAACCAAGGCCAAAGTAAGAGCGGACAGCGCGATGTCTTCGCCTTTGACGATTCCCGTTCCTAAAGATCCGGGGGGCGGCTACACGCATGAAACGCATAAAGCCAATGGCTTCCTGCTCTATGATATTGGACAGCTTTACAAGCTGACGGGCGATGAGAGCTATGCAGAGTTCGCAGGGCAAGCCATGTTGGATTATGCAGATGTATATCCGTCGTGGGAGCTACATCCTGCGAAGAAAGAACAATCCCCAGGGCGGATGTTCTGGCAAAATCTCAATGAGAGCATGTTCCTGCTAAATGTCGCGCAGACCTATGATGCCATAAAGGACACTCTGACACCTGAGCGGCGGGAAAAGATTGAAACAGATTTGCTGCGCAATATGGCGGATTTTCTTTCTGTCGGCGCGCCGGAAACATTTAATAAGGTGCACAACCATGGCACATGGGCCACTGCGGCGGTCGGCCTGACGGGTTATGCCATTGGTGATGAAGACTATGTCGAACAGGCGCTCTTAGGACTTGATAAGTCAGGCGAGGCGGGTTTCCTGAAACAGATGGATGTCCTGTTTTCTCCGGATGGATATTATAATGAGGGGCCATATTACCACCGCTTCGCGCTAAAACCCTTCGTTATTTTTGCGCAGGCCGTTGAGACAAACAATCCGGAACGCAAGATTTTTGAAAAGCGTGACGGTATTTTGAAGAAGGCCATTTATGGTCTTATCCACCAAGCCTATGGTGGTCTGTTTTTCCCAATTAATGATGCGATTAAAGAAAAAGGGATTAAGACGGATGAGCTATTGCACGGTGTGGCGATTGCCTATGATCTGACCGGCGATACGGGCCTGCTATCTATCGCCGCCGAACAAGACACATTTGTGCTGACGCCGGAAAGCCGGAAACTTTCAAATGATCTCGCCGCCGGAAAGGCAACGCCTTTTGATTATAAATCCATGCGGATGGGTGATGGTGAAAATGGTGACCAAGGGGCCCTCGATATTTTACGAGCATCGGCTGATCCGGATGGGTTAGCGGTCATTGTGAAGAACACTTCGCAAGGTCTCGGCCATGGACATTTCGATAAGATGGGCCTTTTGGTCTATGATGCCGGCCATGAAATTCTACGTGATTACGGCGCTGCGCGATTCCTGAATATCGAAGCTAAATATGGCGGACATTATCTGCCGGAAAATAATAAATATGCGAAACAAACTGTTGCGCATAATGCCCTTGTTGTGGATGAGACCAGCCATTTTGACAGTGACGTGAATGTTGGAAATCGCAATTTCCCGACGCTGGGTGAGTTCATTAATGAGGACGGCGTTAAAATTACGTCGGCAGAAATTTCGACGGCTTATGATGATGTCAGAATTGGCCGGACCGTTGCCGTTATCGAAGATGATGCTTTTTTTGGGCCGATTATCATTGATTTGGTGGAGGGCCATTCGGACGCCTCACATAGCTATGATTTGCCGTTTCACTATAATGGTCATTTGATCGACACGAATTTTGCCGTTCAAGCGGATCCGCTCTCGCGAGCACCACTTGGCGATGAAAACGGTTATCAATATCTCTGGAAAGTCGCAGAGGCTGAGCCCGTTGAGGGTCTGTCACAAGTGACTTGGTTGCTGGACAAGAAATTCTACACCGTCTCTTCCTCGGTTCCGAACGACACAAAAGTTGTGTTTACGCAAATTGGCGCGAATGATCCGAATTTCAATTTAAAACCCGAGCCCGGCTTTATGCTGCGGGCGCGGACGAATGACGGCGTATCTTTCGCTTCAGTCATTGAGCCGCATGGCGATTATAATCCGACGCTGGAATATACGATTGGTAGCCATAGCCGCGTGAAATCCGTCTCTCATTTTGAAGGGGGTGCGGCCGAGTATATTCTGATTGAGACTAAAGACGGACAAACTGTCGGGCTGGGTCTGGGAGCGGAAGATAATCCATCGGGAACGCATAGAGTAGATGTCAATGGAGAAGCTGTCAGTTGGACAGGCCCATTCAAACTCTTCCATTCAGACGCACACAAAGCCGCGAATTAGTACCGCCTTGACGCGTTACACTCCTCACGAAGTAGATTTTCCTTATGAAAAATTTCGATCCTAAACCCCTTTCCGCTGCGCTTTTAAAACCTCGCCAAGACTGTACCGTCCTGGACGGCTTTCCGGGCGAAATCCCGGCAACGCTGGAGCAGGCCTATGCGGTTCAGATGTGCTCGATCGCGGCTTGGGAGGCCGATCTAATTGGCTTTAAAGTTGGCGGGGTTCCACACAAATGGAAAGATCAATTCCCGACAGATTGGCTGGTCGGACCGATGTTTTCTGACCAACAATACGCCGTGAAAAATGGTGATTCATTAGAGGTCACGGTTTTCGAAGGCGGTTTTGCGGCCTATGAGGCGGAGCTGGTTTTTGTTCTCAAAGATTTGGATAAGCTGGACAAGCCTTTGGAGACCGTTGAAGAGACCCATGCCTTTATCTCAAAGGTCTATTTAGGTGCAGAGATTGCCAGCTCCCCCAATTTGCTGGTCAATGAAATGGGGCCGGGATCTATCATTTCTGATCTTGGCAATAATGCGGGTGTCGTGATTGGGCCCGAAGCGCCGCTTTCCATTTTGGACGACCTCTCCAAGCTCGAAGTGGTTTTGACAATTGATGATGAAGAGATTGGCCGGGCAACGCCCAATCCGGGCGAGGGCGGTCCGCTCGGCGCGTTACGGTTTGCGCTCAATCATTTCATTGCGATCAAAGATCAGATTGAATTACCTGAGAATTGCTTGATTTCCAGCGGCGCGATTACGGGTGTGCATCAATCTCATGCAGGTACGAAATCCAAAATCACATTTGGCGATCTGGCAGAATATGAATTAAGAATGGTGCCTCGCACAGCAAAAGTTTGAATCCGGTTTAATTTAGCGACGCCTGTTTTGCATGTTCAAGAATGGTTTGAATGACGGTGTCCGAAATACCGTCTTCATAAATATGGCTCGGCGCGGTCAGGCTCATCGCGGCAATGACGTTTCCATTTAATCCAAAAATGGGAGCACCAATACAAGTCAGGCCGCGAGAGATTTCCTCATCATCAATCGCATATCCCTGCGCTCGCACTTGATCCAATTCCGTAAGTAAGGTTTCGGGGTTTGTTATTGTGGCATCCGTAAAGGCCTCTAATTTTTGACTCAGCACATGGTTGCGAAAACTGTCGGAGCCATAAGCCAAATGGATTTTACCCATGGCGGTGCAGTGCAGCGGAAAGGATTTTCCGATTTCAGAATGCAGGCGCAATCCAAAATCCTGCGGTTCAATTTTATCAATATAAATTCCGCTGTCTTCCCCGCAAATACTGAGCGTCACGACATATCCCAGGCTCTCCTGCAGGGCTTTCATCGCTGGGCGACAGCTTTGGCGGATATCCAAATTGGAGGTAATTTGCGCACCAAGGGCGGCCAAGGGAAACCCCCCGCGATAGGCTTTCGTCTCCGCATCATAACTCAGCATGTTAAGCGCTGTAAGTTCCTTGATCAGACGATGCGCACTGGAGCGGGGTAGCTGTGTCCGGGCTAAAATCTCGGTGAAGGTCAGGCCACTGGCTTGGTTCGCAACAACCTGCTCAATGATTTTAAATCCGTTGGCGAGAGACGACATTTTCTAACTTTTCCTGACGTTAAAATCGGATTGAAGGATTGACAGATCACGTAATTTTCATCATAATTCCATATAAGGAATTAAGTTCCAAATATGGAACTGTCAAGAATAAGATTTCAGGGAAAGATTTGGCGACACTCGCCTGATGCCTTCACCTGTTTTCACGTAAACAAAAGGACATAAGATGAGCGCACTCATAGAGTCATTGGAAGCCAAACGTGTTGTGCCATTGGTCCAATCAGATGATCCAAAAACCGCTTTGAAAATTTCAGAAGCCTTACTCGAAGGCGGTCTTGATGTTCTCGAAGTTGTTCTTCGGACAGACGCCGCACTGGATTGTCTCGAAGCTATCGCTAAAGAATTCCCGCACGCACATGTTGGCGCTGGAACAGTTTTAAGTGCCGATCAGAGTAAAGACGTCATTCGCCGCGGAGCCACATTTATCGTCTCGCCCGGGCTTGATCAGGCCTCTGTAAAAGTTGCGCAAGCCGCCGATGTTCCGATTTTACCGGGTATCGCGACCCCGTCAGAAGCACTTCTTGCGCGGAATATGGGTCTTGATCTCGTGAAACTTTTCCCGGCCTCCGTAGTAGGTGGCCCGAAAATGCTGAAGGCTCTATCGGCCGTGTATCGCGACATGCGCTTCATGCCGACCGGCGGCGTTAGCCCCGCAAATCTCCACGAATATTTAGCTGTTCCGGCCGTGATTGCCTGTGGCGGATCATGGCTCACCCCAAAGGACGCCATTGAAGCCGGCGATTTTGCAGCCATCACGAAATTAGCAAAAGACGCAATTGCGATCGCAAACGCGTAAGAGGACCTAACACATGACTGACTTTCTATCTTTCGGCGAAATCATGCTGCGTCTGCGGACCAATGGCTATGAGCGCTTTTTCCAATCTCCCGCTTTCGAAGCCACTTTTGGCGGCGGCGAAGCCAATGTCGCAGTTTCGCTGTGCAATTACGGATTAGATGCGGGCTTTATCTCCGCCTTGCCCGATAATGATATCGGACAAAGCGCTATCAATTCTCTCCGTGCGCTAGGCGTAGATACATCAAATGTAAAACGCCAAGGGGATCGTGTCGGGATTTATTATCTTGAAACAGGTGCCAATCAGCGTCCGTCGAAAGTCATCTATGACCGTGCGGCATCCTCAATCTGCGAAGCCAAAGTGGGTGACTTTGATTGGCCGACAATCTTTAAAGGCGCGAAATGGCTCCACATTACAGGTATTACGCCAGCTCTCTCGCAAGGTTCTGCAGACCTCTCCATGGAATGCGTCAAAGAGGCCCAAAAGGCTGGCGTCACCGTCTCTTGTGATTTTAACTTCCGCGGTAAGCTTTGGAAATATGGCAAGACGGCACCGGAAGTGATGCAGGACCTCGTCAAATATGTGGATGTCGGTATCGCCAATGAAGAAGATTGTCAGAAATCACTCGGCATATCTGTCGATGTGGATGTGGAAAGCGGCAGCGGTCATCTCGACCTGTCCAAATATGAGGAGCTTTCGCAGAAAGTTCTCGATATTTATCCGGGCATGTCCACCATCGCGATTACACTTCGCGCGGCGGTAAACGCCAACATCAATGGCTGGTCTGCTTGTATGCGCGACCGTGAGAATGGCTTCCTGTCGTCCAAGAAATATGAACTCACAGATATTGTTGACCGTGTTGGCGGTGGCGACAGCTTCGCATCCGCCTTTATCGCCGGGATGAACCTCTATGAAGATCGCCAGCAAAGTCTCGAATTTGCCGTCGCAGGTAGCGCCTTGAAACACTCAATTCTGGGCGATTTCAACCGCGTAAACCGCAAGGAAGTCGAAGCCCTTATGGGCGGTGACGGATCGGGCCGCGTCCAGCGCTAGCACCCAAGCGTCACCTTTGTGGGAGTGGAGGGACAAGCTTTGCGCTTGTCCCTTTTTTTATGCGCTGAAACAGGGCAGGGATGTCACTCAAATATTGGAGAGCGTTATGATTGGTGTTGTTGCAAAATTGACGGTGAAACCCGGCATGGAAGCAGAGTTTGAAACCCATGCCAAAGCCTTGGTCGAACAGGTCAATGCCAACGAATCCGGATGTGTTCTGTATGAATTATTTAAATCAAAATCCGGCAACGAATATGTCTTCATGGAAAAATACACCGATAAAGACGCCTTGGTCGCGCACGGGCAGACAGATTATTTCCTTGCCGCACAACCAAAGCTAGGACCCTGCCTCGCAGGCGCTCCTGATATTCAGTCTTATGTAAGTGTCTAAACGGCAGCGTTTTGAATCCAGGATGTGATTAATCCTCATTTCAAATCATAATTTGAAAATTATATTCCTTCTATTCCAACGCCTTGTGAAAAACTCCAAGAGATGCATCCTCACTTTGGGTTTTGTGCCGCATATTTAACTCGTTCTTTCGGACATGGGACGAGATAGACGCGTTATCTATTCTGTACTGAGAGACGGTGTGCCTAGATATGTTTCGTAACGGGAATATATTGGGGTCGGATTTCGAGAGCTGCACCTCCTGAAACGGGGGCATTCAAGTACGGCCGTTATC
>CAYZGF010000004.1:19035-30953 GCA_964477595.1 uncultured Algimonas sp. | reverse complement strand
AGCTGGCCTTCCAGCCCGGCTTTTCTGTGTTTATGTATTTTGCGGTAAGCTTCAGAACTCACCGTCGCAAACATCGTCTTGGCATCTGGATATCGGAAAATTGCGACAGCGTCCCATTCACCCTCGCCTTGTCCAATTAACCAGCTGCCCATTTTACCGCCATAAACGGAATGCGCACCGTCAATGTTCAGCGACGCAACCAACTCACCGAAGGCTTTACCATAACGGGCATAGGCTTCCGCACCGGAAATATTCTCACCGTCTCTATAAGTTGCACGGGTTTTGAACTTCAACAAGTTCAACATGAAAACGGGCTCGCCATCAGGATGATTGGCGAGGAAAGCTTTCACCTGCTCCGGCAGGGGTTCGACAGCTATTTCGCTCATGGATTTAGTCCAAATATCCGGGGTTCTGGATGATATTGGATTTGGATTTCTCCAGCCAATCCTGCGGAACGAAGAAGTCTGCAACCAATGGACCGTCATAGCCTTCATGCTGATATTGCGCGAAATCCGTGACGCCGTTTTCTGCCAAGATAAATTCGTCAATGACGAATTCTCCTGTGAAGGACTTGGCATCCTGTGTCAGAACCAGATAAGCGGCATCGGACATTATTTCCGGCGTCCGGCTCATCTTGGCCATGGCGTCACCACCCAGCACATTTCGAACAGCCGCCGTATCAATGGACGTCATCGGCCAAAGTGAGTTCACTGCAACTTTGCCGGAAAACTCTGCCGCCATCCCGAGTGTGCACATGGACATGCCATATTTAGCCATTGTGTAGGCCGTGTGGTTTTTGAACCATTTCGGGTTCATATCCAGCGGCGGCGCAATATTGAGAATATGCGGATTTTCGCTTTTAAGAAGATGCGGCAAACAGGTCTGACTGACCAAATAAGTGCCCCGCGCATTTACGCCATTCATCAAATCATAGCGTTTCATCGGTGTCGCGAGGGTCGGTGTGAGTGAAATCGCCGACGCATTATTGATGCAAATATCAATGCCACCAAAGCGGTCTACCGCTTGATTAACGGCAGCTTTCACATTGTCTTCGTCGCGAATGTCGCAGACCACACCTAAAGCCTGACCACCGGCGGCTTCAATCTCCGCGGCTGCAGTATGGATCGTCCCTTCCAGCTTGGGATGCGGCTTATCCGTCTTGGCCGCGATTACAACATTTGCACCGTCACGGGCGCAGCGTTTCGCCATCGCCAAACCAATCCCGCGCGACCCGCCGGACATGAAAATCGTTTTTCCGTTTAAACTCACATCTCTCTCCATAACGCTTGAGCAGCAGCTCTAAGGCGTCCCAGACGCCGTCGCAAGTAACAGGGATGCACGGCCTTGTGTTCGGTCTTGCATAGGGTCTTAATATTTATGCTTAGCCAAAACTTAAGACCCGACTCACCGGATATTAAACTTAAACCGCTAGACCTGTCTCAAATATCAGTTGAATTACAGGGCGACCCTCATGCGCAACACAACAAAACTACTTCCGGCTCTCTTACTCGGATCTGTCTTAGGCGGATGTTCTATGGCGGGCACAGGTGATTATTACGCCGATGACTATGCCCATATGCAAAAAACACAAATGCCGCATTATTGGGGCGAGCCATCAGGTTGTGAATATACAGGGTGTGAAGTCAGCTATCCGGTGGCACCCGCACATGTGAAAACACACCCTTATGGCGGACAGCCTGTCACGCCAAACCCGCAAGCTTATGGACAATCTGTTCAAAATTATCATGGCCAACATGGCCATCACGGTCAGCATCACCAAGCGCACCACAATAGTAGCCATATGCCAGCTTATCATAATTCACGCGGCGGATCGTCCAAAGGGCTTCGCCAAGCCTATACATATGGGACATTAGGCGCGACGCTCTATGATGTGGATAGCGAGCTTTACGGCGTACAAGGCCGCTTAGGTTGGCAGTCCAAGAGCATCTTCGGTGCAGAAGTGGAAGGCTCCTACGGATTTAATGAAGACGAGGCGACAGTCGATTTTGGTACGGGACCAATCACAGCGGAAAGCGGAATAAAAACACAAATCGCCGGTTTTGGTGTCGCTCGCCTTCCCCTCTCCGAGCGTTTTAATGTCTTGGGTCGCGTTGGGTATCACAACACTGAATTTGAAGCCGAGTTTGATGACGGCGTCACGGTTCTGGAACAAGACTTCTCAACAGACGGCATCGCCTATGGCGTCGGTGCTGAATATGCGCTGAGCAAGAAAACATCTCTGCGCGCCGATTATACGCGCTATGATTTTGACGGTGCTGACGCAGACGCTGTCTCACTGGCCGTTAAACGCAAGTTCTAAAAAATCCCTAGAGATTCGCGAGCGGCTCCTCTGTGGGCCGCAGCGAATTTAGATAGGCATTCGTAAAGTCGACTTTTAATTCGACCCAGACGGGCTTGTGGTCGGACATTTGAAATGTCCGCCAGATTGAGCCGTAATATTGTTTGCGCAGAGATAGTTTTTTCGCCTCATCAAAGGGCGTGAAGGTCTCGCCTCTGCGCTCGGCCTTTTTACGCGCACGGGTTTCGGCCTCTTTGATATATTTATTGACCGCTGTCGTTTTCATATGCGGCGCGTAAGCCTCAAAATCCTGTGTTCGGAAACAGGCGCGTTCAAAGTCAAATACGTCCGCCTGACCGATTTCCAACATCTTGTTTTTCACGCGCAACGCCAATTGATCATAAGGTTTATTACCTTTCAGATTCGTATTGGCATCCACAAGATCGGGCGGAATTGTGAAGTCTTCGTCCGTTAGGGCTTTCATCGTTTTATCTGTTTTGGAACGAATATTAAAATCGCCCAATAATATATAATCGCCGGTTTCGCGCTCTTGCCGTTTGCGCATAAATTTCGCGAGGTCACCGATTTCTTTGACGCGGCGGTCCAGCCCCGTCCCGCTATCACTCCCGAAATAAATATGCGTGGTGCAGAGATTAAATTTGAACCAGCCGGCCTGGAAACTGGCCACATAAGGTGTGCGGGCAAATTGGCGGTCATCCGTTCCGGGAAGGACGACTTCACCGGCGATATTTCTAAATTGGATTACATCAGTGTTGAAAATAAACGCCAGTCTTTCCTGATTTCCCGACCGCCCTTCTGTTGTATCAGACGCCATCCAATCCCAATTTGGCCCCAATGTTTGCACCAGCCGCTTTATGCCGGACAAATCGCGATTCACTTCCTGCACCGCGATCAAGTCAAAAGCGCTCATTATCTCGGCAATATAGAGATAAGTCTCATCCATCCGCTTGCCATGTTTGAACTTATCACTGTCAAAATCGCGGAGATTCCAAGACGCCAAAAGGAAGGAACCTGCATCGCGTTTATTTGTAATATCGCGGAATATTTTACCGCGCAATCGGATCAATGTATCGATTGTCCGCGTCTTCGCAGTCTTGTCTCGCCACCTGCGAATGGGTGAATAATGTACCATGATGCGCCCTCCGGTTTAGAAGTACGTACCACAACCGAATTTAATTGGCGAGAGATTCGTTTTCCTGTTGCGCCCAGAGATGAGCGTATAGACCGTCCTTACGGAGCAGCTCTTCATGCGTTCCGCGTTCCCGGATATGACCATCTTCCATAACCAATATCTGGTCGGCGCCGATAATAGTTGTCAGCCTATGGGCAATAACAAGGGTCGTCCGGTTCGTAGAAATCCGGTCCAACGCAGCCTGAATGTCGCGTTCTGTTGCGCTGTCGAGGGCAGATGTGGCTTCGTCCAAAATTAGGATAGATGGATTTTTCAGGAGGGTCCGCGCAATCGCAACGCGCTGCTTTTCACCGCCGGAGAGTTTCAATCCCCGCTCACCCACAACGGTATCATAACCGTCAGGCAAGCCTTCGATAAAGTCGTGCACCTGCGCATCCCGCGCCGCTTGTTCGATATCCGCTTGGGTTGCGCCGGGTTTCGCGTAGCCGATATTATAGCCAATCGTGTCATTGAACAGCACGGTATCTTGCGGAACGATCCCCAAAGCCTGCCTCACACTGGCTTGGGTCAATTCGTTTAAATCCTGCCCGTCAATCCGAACTATTCCCGAAGCGATATTGTAAAAGCGGAAGAGGATGCGGGATAATGTGGACTTCCCTGCACCGGTCGGGCCGACAATCGCGACCGTCTGGCCGGGTTCAATCACGAAACTAATGCCCTTTAAAATTTCTCGCTCGGGATCGTAATTGAAATGTACATCCTCAAATTCGACCCGCCCTGTCACGCCTGACAAATTCCTAGCATCAGCCGCATCTTCAATCTCCGGACGGCGGTCCATGAGAACGAACATATTTTCCAGATCGGTCAGCGCCTGTTTAATTTCGCGGTAAGCGAAGCCCAGAATATTGAGCGGACGATAGAGTTGCATCAGGACCAAAGTCACCGCGGTGATATCACCGATAGACAGGTCATCACCGCCTAATATTCCATCAATTGCCAATAAGACGACAAGGATTAGGCCCAAATTCATCAGGAAGCTCTGTCCGATATTGACCGTCGAGAGAGATGTACGAGACCGGATAGCCGCCTTCATATAGCCTGCCATCGCCCCGTCATATCGGGTGGTCTCGAACTCTTCCGCGCTAAAATATTTTACCGTTTCATAATTCAATAAACTATCGACGGCTTTGGCGGCCGCTTCATTATCTTGCCGGTTCATATCGCGGCGGAATTTCAGACGCCATTCCGTCGTGATAACGGTGAAGGCCACATAGGTGATAACAATAACGACTGCGACCATCGCAAATCGCCAGTCATAGGCCGCCGCAAATGCGACCCCGACAATTCCCAACTGTAAAAAGGTCGGACCAATATTGAAGAGCAAGAATCGGAATAGAAAATCAATCGACTTCACACCGCGCTCAATAATGCGAGTCAATCGGCCCGTTCGTTTTTCCAAATGATAGCGTAGAGAAAGCTTGTGCATATGCGCGAAGGTTTCTGTCGCGACGGCGCGCTGCGCGGATTGTGCAACCGGCGCAAATATATATTCCCGCCCTTCTGAGAACATGGTCGCTAATAATCGAAGACCGCCATAGCCAAGAACCAAGGCAATTATCATCACCGATATTTGCGTTTGCAGGCTGTCTTCCGCAACTTCCGTAGCATCGATCGCCGCGCCCAATAAAAAGGGTGACCCCACGATCACAAATTGGCCTGCTATCGTGAGAAGCAGAGCCAAAATAGAGCGTAGCTTAAATCCGATATTCCCCTTCGGCCATAAATAGGGTTTCAGTCGTCCCAATCCCAAAAGCTGCTGGAATATCCCCCGCTCGGGCGCATCATCTTTTTCGGTCATATTTCGGGAGGGTCTCACGCGTGCAGATGTGGCGGCTGTAAACCCGATGTCAACCATGCTGTGCTAATTGATAACTCAACAATCACGGTGAGCTGAGCAAACTCTTGACCCAAGTGGATAAACATATCGTACCAACCCTCTCTCGCGGAGAGGATAGACGGGAACATAACCGTCCCGGTCATACGGATTGGCGCGTCAATCCGCGCAGTTATGAATTTGTCGGCGCGACCTTTGATCCCCTGACGCCCATTCAAACTTTGGCCCGCGCTAAATGGATGACGGCTGATCACGGCTTTCGCTTCATCGTGACGCCAAATGTGGATCATCTTGTCCGGGTGGCCAAAGAGCCTGAGGTTTTCAATCCCCTCTATGAGGCCAGCTGGCTCTCTGTCTGCGATTCACGCATTTTAGAACTTCTGGCTAATTTTTCGGGTATCCCGCTCAAAGCGGTTCCCGGTTCTGATCTGACACAACAACTCTTTGATAATGTGATCACAGAGGATGATACAATCACGGTGATCGGCGCAGATAGCGAGATCATTGAAACCGTCAAACGTATTTACGGTCTACACAACGTCAATCATTACGAGCCGCCTTTTGGATTGCGTCATAAGCCTGATGAAGTGGCAAAAACTGCCGAATTTATTGCCGCCAACCCAGCACGCTACGTCTTTATTTGCGTCGGCAGCCCGCAGCAGGAAATGATCGCGAAGGCCTGTTTGGACCGCGGCGATTGTGTTGGATTGGGATTATGCGTTGGCGCATCACTGGACTTTCTATCCGGTCGCACAAAGCGAGCGCCAAAATGGATGCAGAAAATTCGTATGGAATGGTTGTTCAGACTGGCCAGCGAACCCAAACGTCTCTGGAAACGCTATCTGATCGAAGGTCCCAAGATTTTTTGGCTCTGGGCCAAATGGTCGATGCAGCGGGGCTAAGTCCGGAATAAAGACTGTGAACAGGCTAGCTTGTCTCTTGCACTGCTGAGCCACACCCTCCACATAGTATGTCGACGGTCGCTGCGGGTTTCGTGAAAGGCACTTATCCACCGGGCCTTACTATTCCTTAGGGAGCTGGCTCTGTTCGGATCGTGGTTCGTTTAATTCCGGCGCCCACCTCAAAACTGAGGTTCACGAGGATCTGTTCGCCTTCACGGGCATGGTGGTGACCGTCACTTTTTATTCGCCGTCAGCCATGAGCTGGGCTGCGACATAAAATCGTCATCTTTTAATTTGAGAGCGACACCATGAGATTATTTAAAACATCGCTTATCACCTGCGCCGCGATTTTTGGCCTTTTGGGAACAGCTCCAAACCCGCCAACTTTGGACGATATTGATCGGTTCTCATTCGTGAATATGCAAAATGATATGACAATCTCTGCATCATTCACATCGTCTGGATGTTTCCATTATGAGTCAGGTGTGATGACATTCACGCCTGAAACAATGTCTTACAATGGCGAGACCAAAACTGTTGATTTCAAAGAAATGGCCGGACTCGATTTATACTTTCGTGACCTCTCCGCCAAACAAGGAAAATGGGGTGGCTGTACGTCTTCCACGTCACTAACCCTAACGTTAAATCAGGATGGAAAGCCGATCGGGCAAATGAATTTGGTTGACGATTTTTGTTTCCGCGAAGCCGATATGATTTCGCCTGACGCCCTGCGCTATAAATTATTTGAGCAAGAAGAAGACCAACAACTCACCCTGATCGACGATTAGCCATATTTGGAAACAGGGCGTGATTTGAACTCCAATCGACGCTTTGCAACGCAGAGGTTCAACCTTGCGGAGCCTCCCAAATGAAATTCTCTCAATTGATTTCAACCCTGTCGGGCTTGAGTTTCAGCCTATGCCTGTCATCTGCGGCCTTTGCCGCTGACCCGCAAGTCTATGTTGAAATTGGTCCGGCCTTAACAGATGCGGGTTTTACGGATGGGGACACGCATATTTCGGGGCTCGCCAGAGCCGGCGTCGAGGTCACATCTTGGGCCGCATTCGAGGTTGAAGGCGTTCTGGGTCTGGGCAACACAAGCGATACTCGGTCAAACGGAGAACAGCGCGAAAAGGGTCTCAACCATCAATTTGGAGGGTTTTTACGCCTCGGCATTCCGATCAATGACAAAATCTTTCCTTATGCGCGCCTCGGCTATGCCAAAGCGCAAACCGGCGTCGAAATACGCAGTACAGATAACGGCATGACTGACATCAGGGAGTCCGAAGATAATTTTGGCGGCCCTGCCTTTGGATTTGGCATTCAAGCCAATTTCGGAGACGATGCGCAGAACGGTCTTCGTCTGGATTTAACGGGCTTACTGGCTGACGGGGATGAAGAAGAATTTTTCGATTTATTCGATGGCGCCGCAAATGTCAGCTTGACCTATGTCAGGCGGTTTTGAGGTCTGGTGAAATCTGTCGGGAGTGTTTACTCCTTCAGGGATGACCGCGCGCTGCCAAAACAAAATAAACGCTAGAACTGAGGCCAAATCTATTCGCCGCAACTTGGTTGAGGCTAGCGCCGCATTTAAGCTCATTTCGCATTTCCCCATAACTTTGGAGCGCCCCGTCATAGCCGGGTTCGCCCCTCTCGGAGATGAAATCGATATTTGGCCGCTGCTTAAACATCTTCATCAGCACGGGTCTCAAATCTGCCTTCCTGTAACTCCGGACGGAACCGGCCCGCTTAGCTTTCGAAAGTGGTCACCCGACAGCCCTATGGAAACGGATCGCTACGGCGTCGCTTACCCGGTTTCCGGCCCCCTCCTGACGCCCAAGCTCGTCCTCGTCCCGCTTTTGGCTTTCACCCGGCACGGTGACCGCCTTGGCTATGGCGGCGGATATTATGACCGCACCTTACAGACGCTTCGCCAAGCGGGTGAGGTTTTTGCTTGCGGCGTCGCCTATGCAGGGCAAGAGATGGAGAGATTGCCAACAGATGCTCACGATGAACGGCTGGACGGTATTTTAACGGAAACAAGGTTCAAGGCCTTCACATGAAAATTGCCTTTTTCGGAGATGTCGTAGGCCGCGCAGGACGCGAGGCCGTGAACCGTCATCTACCGGGATTGAAAGGGCGATTGGGTTTGGACGCTGTTATCATCAACGCCGAAAATGCAGCCGGCGGTTTCGGGATAACACGCGCCACAGCGGAAGAACTTTTCGATGCGGGCGCAGATGTTCTGACCCTCGGCAACCATACATTCGATCAAGCCCAAGGGATTTCGGTTATTGATAATGATCCGCGTATTTTGCGACCCTGTAATTACCCAAAAGGGACAACACCCGGACGCGGTGCGGGTTTGTTTGATGTGAATGGCTATCAACTTCTTGTCGTGAATGTTTTGGGCAGTGTCTTCATGGACCCGCTGGACAATGCCTTTCATGCCGTTGATCGGGAATTGGAAGCCGCACCATTAGGCGCGGTCGCCGACGCGGTACTGGTCGATGTTCACGCCGAAGCAACATCGGAAAAAAATGCGATGGGATATTTCTGCGATGGTCGCGCCAGCCTTGTTGTCGGGACACATCAGCATGTACCAACGGGTGATGCCCGTATCTTGCCGAACGGCACGGCCTATCAAACCGATGCGGGCATGTGCGGGGATTATAATTCTGTCATTGGCATGGAAATCGAAGAGCCTATCCGTCGCTTCACGACAAAAATGCGTGGCGGGCGGTTCACAACGGCCAGCGGCCCGGGAACGCTCTGCGGCGTCTATGTTGAGACAGGCGTAAATGGTCTGGCCACGCGCATTGAACCGATCCGAATCGGCGGACAACTCGCCGCGACAGAGCCCGCCCCAAATTAAATCCCGCTCACTTACCAAGCTGTCATTTGTTTTGCCGGGCGACGCAATTAAAGGAACGGCATGAAGCATCTTTCCCGTATTTGTCTCGTTCTCAGCTTGTCTTTGCTTTCAACGGCGGCACAGGCCGAGGATATCCTGTCCATCCTCGCACGCAAAGCAGATACGCCCGCTCGCACAGCCCCTGAGACGATACCCTATAGCTATACGCTGACCCTCGACGTCAAAGAGCGGGACGGAAAGGATTTGTCCGAAGGTCAAGCCGTCCTGCGCATTGATCCAACTCAGCCTCCCGGCTCGCGCGCGCAAATCATCACGGCGAGCGACGTAGAAAGCGAAGCTCTGCAAAACTTCCTCAAAGAAATTGAAGATGAGGACAACACAATGGCGAAACAAGCAAGCGGCTTTTGGTGCGGATCGTCAGACCCTGAACCTCAATCTGATTTTGATCCCGCGAATTTTACCGTTCTCTCTGAAACAGACACTGAAGCCGTTTTAAAACCGGATGTGGAGAAGCTCGCAGAACTTCTCATGGATGCGGATGAAAATGGTGACAAAGAAGACCGCAAAATGATGAAGCGCCTTATGAAACGGATTGAAGGCGAAGTGACATTGGCAAAACCGTCAGCCGAGTTGACGGGCTTTAAAGTATCCATGACGCGGCCCATGACCATGATGTTGGTCGCGAAATTGAAAGAGATGGACGTCGAGCAAAGTTGTGCCCTCGCCCCGAACGGTCACTACCATCTCTCGCATTTAAAGATGAATGTCGCGGGCAAAGCGCTCGGCTCTCGATTCGGGCAAGACATAGACATGCAAGTTTCAGAGCTAACACCTTTACCATAGGACGCTGCGCCCAAAAAAAGCTTACCAAAGGAACGCAGAGCTGTGCTTGCGCCCGCTCCGTGCCCTCGCTAAAGCCCTTCAAAATCGAATAAGTAGAGAAGAGGTCTCCCATGGCAGGTCATTCCAAATGGGCCAATATTCAGCATCGTAAAGGTCGTCAGGACAAGCTGCGATCCAAGCTGTTCTCAAAGCTCGCTAAAGATATCGCAACGGCCTCAAAAATTGGCGGGCCGGACCCGGATATGAACCCGCGTCTGCGTTTGGCGATTGCCAATGCCAAGGGTCAATCCATGCCCAAGGACAATATCCAACGCGCCGTCGATAAAGGTGCGGGCGGCGAAGGTGATGATTATGAAGAAATCCGCTATGAAGGCTTTGGCCCCGCAGGTATCGGGTTCATCGTCGAAGCCTCCACAGATAATAAAAACCGCTCTGCCATGGAAATCCGGACAGCTTTTTCCAAAAATGGCGGAAATCTGGGCGAAAGCGGGTCTGTCTCTTTCATGTTCGATCAAGTCGGAAAAATTGAATATCCGCTGGATATCACAGATGAAGACACAATGATGGAAGCTGCAATTGAGGCGGGCGCGGATGATTGTGAAACCGATGAAGCGGCAGAAGATCAATGGGACGAATATGAGCCCGTCCACACAATCTGGACCGCACGCGATGATCTGGGCGAAGTTTCCGCCGCGCTAAATGAAAAATTCGGCGATGCGAAATCCGTCAACCTCGTCTGGAAAGCGCAGAATGATATTGATAATCCAAGTGCCGCCGCACAGATTGTCCGCCTGCAAGATGCGCTGGAAGATTTGGATGATGTCGAAAATGTCTACCATAATTTCGACATGACCGAAGAAGCCGCGGCAACGCTGGAAAATGACGCGTAAGTTTTCCTAATATTGAAAAAATTGAACCCGGCTCTTCTGACAATTTTTGGGTCGGGTTTATTAAATTTGAGGCTTTATCTTTAGGCCTAAAATTATCGACAGACCCCTGCGCACATCAATTCGCCATAGGTCGCCAATAAAACAGCTCGCGGCCTTTAAAGGTTTTATTCCTCGTAATGACGAAAAATGTCGGGATTAAAACTTCGAGGTCAAATTGACGCCCGCATCTGTTCGCATGTGGTCGACATAAATGCCTTCCGGGTAAATCGGGCTTACTTCAACAGAGTCAACGTCGTAAGGGTCACGATACAGGTCACCCGACTCACCGTCGGAACTGCGGGCGAAAACGCCAACTGTGAAATTCGTATTCTCACGACTTTCCGTTAAGGCCGGCGTATCGCGCTCATTCGAAAAATTAGCAATCTCCATATTTATGGCTGTGCCGGATTTAACGTCTAAATTTTCTGCGAGGTCTTCATCGAATAAGTCGATTTGAATGTCCGACTGGATGTCTTCTGCCCGCTCCGGTGAAACGACCAAATTATCTTGCGCAAATGCCACGGCAGGATTACCGCAACAGATGGCTATCGAAAGCAGAAGAATATTTAATTTGGATTTTGAGACTTCGAATTTTTGGGTTTGATTTGTCATAGAAACCAAACTCTCAAAGTAACGCATTTGTTCCAAATATATGTCTGGGACACCGCCAATACAGAAAGAACGGTCAATTTCCTGCCAGACGTTTATGCTCGCCGTGACAGTATTGAAACCATCAAAAAATGATCAAACTTTACAGGCCGAAACAGATCAATGATCGACCGAGGCGAAAACTGACCTCTTACATTAAGTCAAAAATACCCTGACCGGATTTCACTCGTCTCTATGACTCGCGAAGATTTTCAGGGCGTTTCCGGATGTTCCATATATTATTTGACGGGTTTAGCCGTTTTTCCAGGGGTTCAAAAAAATCATATCCTCACCTTTGGTTTTGTGCCGCATATTAGTCTCGTTCTTTCAGACATGGGACGAGATAGACGCGTTATCTATTCTGTACTGAAAGAC
>CAYZGF010000004.1:0-19025 GCA_964477595.1 uncultured Algimonas sp. | reverse complement strand
TCGGGATAAAAGGGTGGATTAAATCGCAGGAACAAACTTACACTCCGTCATCACAAGAGTTGTTCTTGTGATCCATGAGTAACGTAACATGTGGATTGCAAGGACAAGCCTTACAATGAGGGATTGGTGGTTGGTTGCAAAACCCCGCCATCCCCGTTTTACCTTTTCGCCATCCCCATATTCATTTCCAGTTTTCCCACGTTTCCCTCACCTCCGCAGGGATACATCCCCGTTTCAAATAAACAAAATCCTCACCTTCCCAGAGCCATGCTATAACCGTCAGGTTCTTTCAGACATGGGACGAGATAGACGCGTTATCTATTCTGTACTGAAAGACGGTGTGCTTAGGTGTTGTTCGTAACGGGACAGTGCTGGGGCCGGATTTCGAGAGCTGCACCTCCTGAAACGGGGGCATTCAAGTACGGCCGTTTTCCGCAAGCACCGCCGCGTGGTCCGTTGATTAGACTTACAGTCAAATCAACTAAGCAATTCGCGCAAGCGAAATGCGGGCAGCCGCGTAAACACAGATGAAAGACCTACCCTTGGCAAGCCTTCGCGGCCTGCGCCACGCGGACAGTCCTAATACCGAGTGTTTCGGCAGTCTTAGTTGAAACTGAAGTTTCAACGTGATGGGCTGCGAACGAACCCGCTTGCCTAATCGCGCAGGAGCTCATTCACGCCTGTCTTTGCCCGTGTCTTGGCATCGACAGTTTTGACGATAACGGCGCAGGCGAGGCTGTGGCTGCCATCTTTCGACGGGAGCGTGCCGGGCACGACGACGGAATAGGCTGGGACTTCGCCATAAGTGATCTCACCCGTCGCCCGGTTATAAATTTTGGTAGACTGACTGATGAACACACCCATGGCCAAAACGGCACCTTCACGGACGATTACACCTTCGACGACTTCAGACCGTGCGCCGATGAAGCAATTATCTTCGATAATAGTCGGGTTGGCTTGGAGCGGTTCCAACACGCCGCCAATGCCGACTCCGCCGGACAGATGCACATTTTCGCCGATCTGCGCGCAAGATCCGACTGTCGCCCAGGTGTCGACCATTGTGCCGGAGCCAACATGTGCGCCGATATTCACATAAGACGGCATAAGAACCGCATTTGGCGCGATGAAGGAGCCACGGCGAACAGTAGCAGGCGGGACGACGCGGAAGGCCGCATCTGCGAAATCTCGTTCCGTCCAACCTTCAAATTTGGACGGCACTTTATCGTAGAAATGACCGTCTTGCGGTCCGCCCGTCATCATTGCATTGGGATGCAAACGGAAGCCCAAGAGAACGGCTTTCTTCAGCCATTGATGCACGGTCCAATCGCCATTTCCAGCTTTGGACGCGACACGAAATGTACCATTATCCAATCCGGCAATAGCCGTTTCCACAGCGTCGCGATGTTCGCCGGTCGTGTCAGGCGAGAGCGATGCACGGTTGTCCCATGCAGCTTCAATCATCGTTTCGAGTGTCTGGGTCATGGCAAAGGTCCTTGGAAGTCGGCGGGCAAAATCGGGCGCAACATAGGCGCAAAGCCCCTAAGGTCAACGCGAAGCTCACCCAGAAACAGATATTTTATAGAAAAATCTGGAGCACCGTTGAACCTTTTGCGTTCTCGCGCTGACTATAGGATGAAATCACGCCTGAAGGGCTTATGAAAACCGAAGATAAACAAAGACAGTTAAGAGCGGCGCTGGATGCCTATCAAGTCGGACTGGCGGCCGAAGGTGATGCACAGGCTTTTGATCTGCTCTATCGCCGCTGGCATCCGCAGCTTCTGCGTTTTGCCCACAGGCTGACCGGGAATGCGGATGAAGCGCGCGACGTCATGCAAGAGGCCGCCCTCACCATCGC
The DNA here is from genome assembly GCA_964477595.1 of uncultured Algimonas sp. Classification (GTDB taxonomy): domain Bacteria; phylum Pseudomonadota; class Alphaproteobacteria; order Caulobacterales; family Maricaulaceae; genus Litorimonas. Next base: position 17,170 of record CAYZGF010000004.1, on the reverse strand, counting down.
GCGAGATATTCATAAATTACGCGAGCCTGAGAGATTTTCAGCCTGGGCCTATACAATCGTGAGGCGTCGTGCAGCGGATCATATTGACCGCTCTGTTAGAGCCCGAAAAATAGTATCCGAGGTGCCGGATTTAGAAACTGAGCTCGGACCGGATACGAAAATATCCTTACGGCAGGCCTTGGCACATTTACCGGAAACGGATCGATTAATGTTGACCTTGTTCTACGTTGAGGGATTGCGCGGGACAGAGATCGCTGCAGCGCTCGGCATTCCACTTGGCACAGTTAAATCCCGATTATTTACCGCACGGCAGAAACTAAAAACAATTTATGAAGCAGAAATAGGAGACCAAGATGACTGATTTTGATACGGCTATGAAAGATTTATTGAGCGAGGCCGATACTGAATTTATCGGCGATACGATTGACGAGACGGGATATTATAAAACCGTCTTCAGCAGCTTGCGCGGCCAAGGCCAAGGCATGAGCCGCTTGGCTTGGTGCGGTATAATCATTTTTGGGGGATTATTAATTCTATGTGTTTGGCAGATGATTATCGCCGAAGATTTGAGGCTTCAACTCTTCTGGGGCGTCTTTGCTGTTTTAACAAATTCCGCGCAAATCGCCTTGAAGCTTTGGTTTAATATGCAGCTAAACCGCCGCGCCCTCTCTCATGAAATTCGCAAATTACAACTCGCTGTGATGGCCAAATCTTAGCGTTTGACGATCATCAGATGCAGGGCTTCCAGAAATCTCGAACGGTCCCGCTGCGTGAAAGGCGGCGGGCCGCCAACCGTGGGTTGCTCTGCGCCTGCCCGCAAATCCGCCATGATGGCGCGAACCGCAATCTGACTGCCAATCGTGTCCATCGTCATCGGCTTTCCATTAGATGCAAGAACACGACCGCCGGATTTCAAGACACGCTCTGCCAGCAGGATGTCGGATGTAATTACAATGGCATCACTGTCGGCTGCTTCCGCAATAAAATCATCGGCTGCATCGAAACCGTCATCGACGAGACGGAAGCTGAAGCCCGGCTCTTTCGGAACGCGGATGAAACTATTTGCAACGACGGTGACGGGCACGCCGTGACGCCGCGCAACTTTATAGGTCTCCTCCCGAACGGGACAGGCATCCGCATCGATATAAATGTGAAATGACATCGTTGTTTCCTACGACAGCTCTGGTCTTTACGGCAAGCGAGATATAGGCCGCTTGCATGAGCGCCCGATCACAAGACGAAGACCGATTTGCCGCCTTTCGACATAGCGCGTTTAAGCGTTATTTTTGGGCGCGGTTTCTCACGGCGAGTGCGACACAAATTGTGGCAACGGCTGTGGGGTTTCAGCTCTGGACCCTGACAAAAGATGCGTGGCTTTTGGGTTTGATTGGCCTTGTCCAATTTCTGCCCGCTTTATTACTTGTGCTTATCACAGGATTGGCAGCGGATGTTTATGGTCGCCGCCGGGTTATGGGGCTAGCAATTTTATTGAAACTGGCTTGCGCGGCAGGCATTTTGATCTTGTCTATGACAGGCCAGTTCCTGCCGGTCTTGGTATTAAGCGCACTGACCCTGTTCGGCGTCGCGCGGGCATTTCATACGCCGGCGTCCAGCTCTCTTGTGGTCAATGTCGTGCCGAAATCAGACTTTGCGAATGCCGTCGGATGGATAACGTCAAGTTGGCAGCTGGCCTCCATTGTCGGTCCGGCCATTGGTGGCGTGCTGTATTACCTGTCTGCGACGCTTGCTTATTCGTCTGCGGTCGTGATTTTCGGCATTTCCGCCGCGCTGATCTTCTCGCTCGAAAAACCTGATCAGGACATGGAAACCGCGCCAACCAATTGGAAAACCCTTATCGGAGGTTTCCAATATATCTGGCAGGAAAAGGTTGTACTGGGCGCAATCTCGCTTGACCTATTTGCAATCTTACTCGGCGGCGCCGTCGCGCTCTTGCCAATCTATGCGGAGGACATTTTAAATGTTGGTGCGATTGGGAATGGCTTTTTACGGGCAGCACCGGGAATTGGGGCTATCATCATGGTCGGTTTCCTGATCCGCTTTCCTGTGCGGGATCACGCAGGCACAATCCTGCTTTTATCCGTCGCCGGATTTGGTGCGGCAACGGCGGTTTTCGGGGTCTCCAAACTCGCTTGGTTGTCCATTGTGATGCTGGCACTTTTGGGAGCCTTCGACATGGTCAGTGTCTACATCCGCGAAATCCTGTTACAGCTCTGGACACCGGACAGGGTTAGAGGGCGCGTCAATGCCGTGAACGCGATTTTCTTGGGTGCGAGTAATGAGCTTGGCGAGTTTCGTGCTGGTGCAATGGCAGCTGTCTACGGTGCTGTTTTTACCGTGGCTGCAGGCGGTGCAGCAGCGATAGGCGTGGCCGGACTTTGGCGTATTCTATTTCCGAAGATGTCAAAAACGCGGAAGCTGGAAGCGCCCGAAAATCTACAAGAGTGAACTCACCCAATCGGGCACAAGCTGAGTCGCCGGGCCGTGCCGTGTCTCACTGAAAAAGGCTGACCCTTGGGACGGCTCTAAATTTAACTCCAAAGTTTGCGCGCCATGCATATGGGCAAGTTGCACAAAACCTGCCGCAGGATAGACTGCGCCGGACGTGCCAATAGACACGAACAAATCGCAATTTTGCAGCGCACGTTCAATTCGGTCCATTTCATACGGCATCTCGCCAAACCAGACGATATCGGGCCGCGGGCCACCTCGCGTCTGACAGGCCGGACACAGCGTCTCGACGCTCAAATCTTCCTTCTGCCGCCAGCGATGGTTGCAGGCTGTGCAAAAGGCCGAAAGCAATTCGCCGTGCATGTGAATGACATCTATCGAGCCGCCACGTTCATGCAGATCATCCACATTTTGCGTCACAAGTGTGACCTGTCCTGCAAATTGTTCCTGTAGCTCACCCAGTGCCATATGAGCGGCATTGGGTTCAACCGAACCTAAAGCCGCCCGTCGCAGATTATAAAATCGGTGAACCAGTTTCGGGTCAGCGGCAAACCCTTCGGGCGTGGCGACCTGCTCAACGGGATGATTTTCCCATAATCCGCCTGCATCCCGAAACGTCTGAATACCGCTCTCTGCGGAAATACCTGCGCCTGTGAGGATGACAATATGATCGCGTTTTGACATGATCCTCTTATGACATCTGTTCTCTTCGTTTGCCTAGGCAATATCTGCCGCTCACCCACAGCAGAAGCTGTGTTTCGCGCACGGGCCGGAACAACCGACATCAAAATTGACAGTGCCGGAACCGGGGCGTGGCATGCAGGCGAAAGCCCCGACCCGCGCAGCCGCGCCGAAGGTGAAAGACGGGGCTACAGCTTTGCCGGACAAGCTGCGCGAAAGGTTCGCACCCAAGACTTTTATGATTTCGAATATATCCTCGCCATGGATGCGTCCAACCTCTCTGATCTGAAAGTCATTCAACCCCGCGACGGTAGGGCGAAACTTTCCCTATTTCTGCCTGACGGCTCTGACGTGCCTGATCCTTATTATGGTGGGCCCGACGGTTTTAAGCAGGTTGTGGATTTGATTGAGGCCGCCTCTGACGTCTGGCTGGAAACACTGACTGCAGGATAGACAAAAAGCGCAGTGGACAGCCCGTCATCAAAGGCTTAATCCGCGCTCAGAGTTTATCGCATTGAGCATGGCTCAAAAGGACAAATAATCATGGCTGCAAATCCGGGTCTTGTAACTGTTTTCGGCGCATCAGGTTTTCTGGGTCGCTATGTTGTTCGTGCTTTGACGGCGCGGGGCTGGCGCGTGCGTGCCGCCGTACGCAATCCGCATACGTCACATGAGTTGAAAGTCGTCGGTGACGTTGGTCAAGTTCAGCTGATGCAGGCCAATTTACGTTTCCCGCAATCCGTAGCCCGCGCAGTTGAAGGGTCTGACGCCGTTGTGAATTTGGTCGGCGTCTTATTTGAGGCTGGCCGTCAATCATTCGAAGCCCTCCATGTTGGGGGTCCGGAGGTGATTGGTGAAGCCTGTGCGGCTGCAGGGATTACAAATGTGGCCCATGTCTCGGCCATTGGAGCGGACGCTGACAGCGAAAGCGAATATGCCCGCACAAAAGGTGAAGGCGAAGCTGTCTTGCGTGAACATGTGCCCAGCGCGGATATTTTGCGGCCCTCTATCGTGTTTGGCGCCGAAGACGAGTTTTTCAACCGTTTTGCCGGATTGACGGCTTTTGCCCCTGCTCTGCCCTTGATCGGCGGTGGAAAGACCAAGTTCCAACCCGTCTTCGTCGAAGACGTTGCCAATGCCGTTGCTATTTCGGTCACGCGCGGAACGACGGGCCAAACTTTCGAGCTGGGCGGACCTAACACCTATACCTTTAAAGCCTTGATGGAATTTGTCTTAGAGACGATCGACAAGAAACGCTTCCTTGTTCCTGTCCCGTGGTTTGCGGCCAATATGATGGGTTTCGGCGGGGAATTATCCGGAGCCTTGCCTTTCGTGAAACCATTCCTCACACGGGATCAGGTCGAAAATCTCAAGATTGATAATGTTGTCTCAGACACCGCGACCGGATTTGAAGCTTTCGACATTCGTCCGGAAACGATTGAAGCCATTGTGCCGACCTATCTCTCAAAATACCGCAAATATGGTCAATTCTATGAGAAGCGTCAGACGATTGACGAGGCTGTTTAGGGTCATCCTGTCCCAAAAAATATGACGCATTGGTGATCTAGCTTCCGCATCCAAACCCTTGGACGGGCAGCCAGGCTCTGATACAGCTCCCGCTAAATTCTTAGGGAGATAATCATGCGTAAAATTCTAACGATTACAGCAGCAGCCTTTATTCTGGCTGCATGTGGAAGCGGAGACACTGCGGATACACCGACCAAAGCCGTCGCTGCTAACACAAGTGTGGATGATGTTTTGGGCTCTGACACAACATATGTCGCCAAACCAAAATTTGACGCTGCCAAGCTTGATTCAATTTTATCTGCGCAGACTGATGCCGTCCAAGCTCGTTTTGATGCGCGGCATCCGGCTGAAACTTTGGAGTTTTTCGGAATTACACCTGGCATGGCCATTGGTGAAGCCCTTCCGGGTGGCGGTTGGTACACCAAAATCCTCGCACCTTACCTTGGCGAAGACGGAAAATTAGTCGGGATCGACTATACAATCGACATGTGGTCTGAATTTGGCTTTGCCAATGAAGCCTTCATCGAAACCAAGAAAAAATGGCCCGAAGAATTTGTCGCCAAATCAGCTGAATGGGCCCCGGAAAATGGCCCTGAATTTGGTGCCATGACATTCGGAACGCCAGCCGGAGATATGGCCGGAACATTGGATGCCGTTCTTTTTGTGAGAGCCGCCCATAATTTGTCCCGCTTTGAAGCGGAAGGCGGATATATGACACAAGCGCTGAAAACGACACATGATGTCTTAAAACCCGGCGGCATGGTCGGTGTTGTACAACATCGCGCGCCCGCAGACTGGGATGACGCCACCGCCAATGGAAGCGCCGGATATCTCAAGCAAGCCAATGTCATTGCGGCCTTTGACGCTGCGGGTTTTGATCTTGTCAAATCTTCAGAGATCAATGCCAACCCGAAAGACCAGCCAAAAGCGGGTGACGTCGTTTGGAGACTGCCACCATCCCTAAACGGTGTCGGTGACGACGCGGCCCTAAAGGCGGAACGTATGGCCATTGGCGAAACGGACCGCATGACCCTCTTGTTCAAAAAACGCTAGATGGACAATTTTTAGGAATATATCCCTTGCAAAGCCATAATGTTCTCTCTATGTTCTTCTTACAGAACGAAATGGAGTGATGTCATGGCAAGCAAGTCAACGACAAAACATTATTTGAATGTCGCCTATAAAGACCGCGACCTGGCCAAACGGCTGGGCGCGAAATGGGATCCATCTGTCAGGCGTTGGTACTGTCCCGCCGGATCGCCGCTTTCTAAGATTTTCAGTTGGCGGAAGGCTTCTAACACTGTGAATGCTGAAGTCGCAGCTGCGGCGGAAGCCTCAAACCTAATTGCCTCAGTGGCGATGAATGAGAATTTCGATATGTTCCAAATCGCGGGCTAGAGACGCGACGGAACTTTCAGTAAACTGAAACATTGAAAACTTGGGTTATCTGACCCAAGTTTTTTTTATGACACGATCCACAAGCCAAAATACAGATCCTTTGATCATTCCCCCTGCCGTACAGATACGGTTGGACGAACTCGATGCAAAACATGAGTTTGAAAATGCGCAATTGGCCCAGTTGGAAGCACTGGCCGATTTAATGGACACACGGTTTAACCTGCCATTTTTACCGCTCCCTATCGGGCTTGATACAATTATTGGTCTGATTCCCGGCATTGGAGATACAATTAGTCTGGGTGTCGCCAGCTTTATCGTCGCCGGGTCCCATCGCTTAGACGTTCCCAAACGCCACCTCACCCGAATGGGTGGAAATATGCTAATCGATTGGATCATCGGTCTCGTCCCGATTATCGGCGATCTGTTTGATATTGGCTGGCAAGGCAATGTCAGAAATGTGAAAATCGCGCGCACCCATCTGGAAAAAAGATGGGAAAAAGAGCGGGCGGAGGCTTTACGATAATATTGATCCCTCTTCCAAGGGCAAAGCTTCTCCAGGTTTCAGTGAGCACGAGACCAATGAAACCACTCTTATAAACCCACAAGAAATATCCATCCAATATATTTCTTTTTGTCGAAAAACTGTGCCGTCAATGCTTAGCTTTCGCGGGTAGTATCACGTCAACACTCCTATATAAGTCAGTCAAAGACGACCAAAGCAAAGGCAGACAGCGACATGCAGACGATTGGACATTTTATAGACGGCGCACGGGTCAAAGGCACGAGCGGTCGGTTCAAGGACATATTCGATCCAAACACGGGCGCAGTTCAGGCCAAAGTTTCCATGGCAACGCCGAGCGAGTTAGATGCGGCTGTCGCCTCTGCAGCAGAAGCTCAGCGTAAATGGGCGCAGGAAAACCCGCAGCGCCGCTCACGCGTGCTGTTCCGCTATAAACAGCTTGTCGAAGAGAATATGGAAGACCTTGCCCATATGCTCAGCTCCGAACATGGCAAAGTCATTGCGGACTCCCGAGGGGATGTCATGCGGGGGATTGACGTCATCGAATTTGCTTGCGGCGTCCCACATGGACAAAAGGGCGAACATACTTACGGTGCAGGTCCGGGCATTGATGTCTATTCCTTACGCAAACCATTGGGCGTTGTCGCAGGCATTACGCCGTTCAACTTCCCGGCCATGATCCCGATGTGGATGTTCGGCATGGCGATTTCGACCGGCAATGCGTGTATCTTAAAACCTTCCGAGAAAGACCCATCCGTCCCGATGCGTCTCACGGAACTATTCATCGAGGCAGGCGGTCCTGTTGGGCTTTTACAATGTATCAATGGCGACAAAGAAATCGTCGACGCGATTTGCGACCATCCAACCATTAAAGCCGTCAGCTTTGTCGGCAGTTCTGACATCGCGCAATATGTCTATGCCCGCGCGACGGCGAGCGGAAAGCGCGCGCAATGTATGGGCGGGGCGAAAAATCACGGCATCATCATGCCGGACGCCAATATGGAGCAGGCAGCCAAAGACATCCTCGGCGCAGCTTACGGCTCGGCTGGAGAGCGCTGTATGGCGCTGCCTGTTGTTGTGCCTGTTGGCGACGGCACGGCGGAAAAATTCCTCGACGCTTTCATGCCAAAACTTGAGGCCATGACGGTCGGAATATCGACTGACCCGGAGGCCGATTATGGTCCCGTTGTAACCCAAGCGCACAAAGAAAGCATTGACGCCAATGTCGATAAAGCTGTTGCAGAGGGCGCGACGCTTTTGAAAGATGGGCGGGGTTTCAAATTGCAAGGTTATGAGGACGGCTTCTTTGTAGGACCAACTCTGCTCGACAATGTCACACCCGATATGGAAACATATCAGGACGAGATTTTTGGCCCGGTCCTTCAAATTGTCCGTGCCAATAATTTCGAAGAGGCCCTCGCCCTGCCGAGCGAGCATCAATATGGGAACGGCGTCGCGATCTTCACGCAAAATGGACGTGTCGCGCGCGAATTTGCGGACCGCGTCGAAGTCGGCATGGTCGGAATCAATGTCCCGATCCCGGTCCCTGTTGCCTATCACAGCTTTGGCGGCTGGAAGCGTTCAGCATTCGGCGATGCGAACCAATATGGGATGGAAGGCTTGCGCTTTTATACGAAAGTCAAAACGGTTACGCAGCGCTGGCCCGAGGGTGAGACTAAGGACAGCGCCTTCATCATTCCGCATTTTGGGTAGATTAAATGCACTTCCAACTCACCGAAGAACAAACTCTGATCCAAGATATGGCGCGGCAATTTGCGAGCGCTGAACTCGCGCCGCATTCGGCCATGTGGGATGAGGAAAAGTATTTGGACCGCGCCGTATTTACCAAAGCCGCGGAGCTAGGATTTTGCGGCATTTATACGGGCGAGGAACATGGCGGGACGGCATTATCGCGTCTGGACTCTGCGCTTGTCTTTGAACAACTCGCCGCCGGAGATGTCTCCCATACGGCGATGCTGACCATTCATAATATGGCAACATGGATGATAGACCGCTACGGCGATGCAGATTTACGAGCTAAATATGTTCCGCATCTGACAGCGGGTGAGTTTATTGCCAGCTATTGTCTGACCGAACCCGGTGCAGGGTCTGACGCGGCGTCACTTTCCACAAAAGCCGTGCGCGACGGCGATGATTACGTCCTCAATGGGACAAAGACATTCATCTCCGGCGCGGGGTGGTCGGACATTTATGTTGTTATGGCCCGCACATCTGATGAAGGCGCGCGCGGGATTTCTTGCTTTGTCGTTGAGAAAGACACGGTCGGATTAAGCTTTGGCGCTAACGAGAAAAAGATGGGTTGGAACGCTCAGCCAACGGCGCAGGTTATTTTTGAAGATTGCCGCATTCCGGCCTCCAACCGCGTCGGAGCAGAAGGCGAAGGCTTTCGCTTCGCGATGTCAGGGTTGGACGGCGGTCGTATCAATATCGGAGCCTGTTCACTGGGCGGGGCGCAAAAAGCCCTCGACGTGACACTGGAATATACGAAAGACCGCAAGCAATTTGGTAAAGCCATTGGTGCGTTTCAGAACACCCAATTCATGCTGGCCGATATGGCGACAGAGTTAGAAGCCTCCCGCCTCATGCTCTACCGCGCAGCGGATTTACTCGATCATAAAGCCCCGAATGCAGGCGCCGCCTGCGCCATGGCGAAACGTTTTGCCACAGATATGTGTTCAAAAATCGCCAATGATGCGCTGCAGCTCCATGGCGGATATGGCTACCTCAAAGATTACCCGTTGGAACAAATTGTTAGAGATTTGCGAGTTCACCAAATCCTTGAAGGCACGAACCAAATCATGCGCATGATCGTCGGTCGCAGTCTGACACGGCAATAACTTTTGGTAACTTGCAGCTCTGTTCGAATTAAATAAGAGTTGTTGAATATATTTGGTGAGGGCAATCATCAATTAATAGGGAACGGATTATGAGCCAGATTTTAACGCGCAAAACCGGGTCCATCGGTCACATTACGCTGGACAGACCGGAAGCTCTGAACGCTCTCACACAGGAAATGTGCGTTGAGATGACACGCGCTCTTCAGGATTATGCGGCTGACCCCTCGATTGGGGCCGTTGTTGTTGATGGAGCCGGAGAGCGCGCCTTTTGTGCCGGCGGTGATGTCATCTTACTTCATGATAGCGGCAAAGCAGGCGACGACCGCGCAGAAAAATTCTGGCGCACGGAATATGCCCTCAACGAATATATCTTCAGATACCCAAAGCCCTATATCACCCTCATCGATGGCTTCGTCATGGGCGGCGGTGTTGGCCTTTCCGTCCATGGACGTATTCGCGTTGCGGGCGACACAACACGCTTTGCCATGCCGGAAACGGGTATTGGTTATTTCCCCGATGTCGGCGGGACTTACTTTCTGCCGCGATTAGGCAGTGCAGTCGGAAATTGGTTGGGCTTAACCGGCGCCAATATCGGGCCGGGTTTGGCCTGCGAATTGGGTGTGGCAAATGCTTACGTCCCAACCGCACAACATGATGATTTAATTGCGGCTTTGGCAGAAGCAGATTTGGACGGCAGCGACAGCGCCGTCGCAAATGTCATGAAGAATTTTGTGCGGCGTCCACCTGAAGCTGACGCACTACCCAAAGCAATTTCTTGTTTTGACGAACCGACAGTGCCCGCCATTCTCCGCGCATTGGATGAAGAGAATTCTGAATGGGCGGCGAAACAAGCCAAGTCCATGCGCCGAAAATCTCCTTTGGCTTTATCAGTCACTTTGGAAGCAATGCGTCGAGGCGCGACATTAAACTTCCGCGAGGCCATGGAACGGGAATTGGATTATTCGCTTGGCTTTTTGAGAACGCAGGATTTCTATGAAGGCATTCGCGCGCAACTGATCGACAAAGACCGTAATCCGAAATGGTCGCACGATATGGATGTGGTCACGCAAGCCCAAGTCTCCCGCGTGCTGGCCCGTCATGCCGCGACGCCTTTGGAGTTTTTACCATGAGCACACTCGCTTTTATCGGCTTAGGCAATATGGGTCTGGGTATGGCGGCCAATTTGGCCAAGGCCGGACATGACGTTCGGGCGCTGGACATTAGCACGGCGGCGGTTGCGAAAGCCGTTGAAGCGGGATGTGTTCAAGCCGCGAATGCAGAAGATGCGGTCAGCTCTGCAGATATAGTCGTGACGATGCTGCCCGCAGGAAAACATGTTGAACTGGTTTATGCGGAGGTGATGACCCACGCCAAGCCCGGAACGCTCTTCATAGATTGTTCGACAATTGATGTCGATACCGCGCGCAAAGTCATTGCGGACGCGGAAGCCCAAGGCTTCGCTATGATTGACGCACCTGTCTCTGGCGGGGTTGGCGGAGCAGCGGCGGGCACGCTGACATTTATGTGCGGTGGTACGGAGTCGGCTTTCGAACGCGCCAAACCCATTTTGGAAATCATGGGGAAAAACATCTTTCACGCAGGCGATGCGGGGAATGGCCAAGTCGCAAAAATCGCAAATAATATGTTGCTCGGCATTCATATGATCGGAACATGTGAAGCGTTTAATTTGGCAAAAAAGCTTGGCCTGGATGCGCAAACGTTTTTCGATATTTCCTCAACAGCATCCGGTCAAAACTGGTCCATGACGAGCTATTGTCCGGCTCCGGGACCCGTTGAGACAGCGCCCTCCAATCGTGATTATCAGCCGGGTTTCGCTGCTGCGATGATGCTCAAAGATTTGCGCCTCGCACAAGATGCTGCCCAATCGGCCAAAGCGGCTACGCCTTTGGGAACGCAAGCCATGGCGCTTTATGCGCTGATGGAAAGCGCAGGTGAAGACGGTCTCGATTTTTCTGGCGTGATGAAATTAATTGACGGTTCGCTTTAAGCTCCGCCTGATAACAACTCCGTATTTCCGCCGCTGGCCGTTGTATCGATGCAGATATGTTGTTCCGACGTTATCGCCCACGCGATATCTTTGCCTGTTGCGAGAGGCAAGATCGGTCCATCACGACGGGCCAGAACCTGCCTGGCTTCACGTTGCGCTCTTGCCTCTCTCCAATAAATAACACTGGCAAAGCCGTCTAAGTTTTCCAAAACATCAATCTTTAAATTTGGAAGGGGCACACCGACACCACCCGCTGCACTCACCAGATTCATTTGGGTTTCGACATCCGGTCCCAGACACAATACGCGCCCGGAGTTAAATTTGCTCAATCGATTGCTCTCTCCCGTTGGCCCCGGGCAATCCAACATATGTAAAGACGTTATAGGGGTGTCCGAAGCCCCATCAATCAGGCTTTGCGCCGCAAGCAAATCAATTTCCGTCTGTGATCCAGGCTGGGGTAGATTCACAGTCTCAGGACTGTAGAATCGCGGCAAATAATCCGGTCCCCCGGCTTTCGGACCTGTTCCGGATAAGCCTGAGCCGCCAAAGGGTTGGCTGCCGACAACCGCGCCGATTTGATTGCGATTCACATAAATATTTCCAACCCGCAATTCCCGCGTGATATCATCAACGCGCGTATCAATTCGCGTATGAAGCCCAAAAGTCAGCGCATAATCTGCGTCATTTATATCTTCTACAATTTTGGGCAAATCATCAGGATCGAATTTTGCTACGTGGAGAACGGGTCCGAATATTTCTTGGGTCACATCTGAACGACCGTCGACCTCAATTAAGGTCGGTTGAATGAAATGCCCAATATCCGGCAAATCACAGGATTGGTGAATGACATTAGAGCGCGCGATATAATCTGAAAAACGGGCGCGCGCCGTTTCATCAATAACAGGACCGACATCTGTCGCCATGTCCCAAGGCTGGCCAAGGTGTAATTCATCCATAGCCTCGGCGAGCATTTTCAAAACAGGGTCGTAAATATCCTCTTGAAGGTACAGTAACCTCAAAGCCGAACAGCGTTGCCCCGCACTTTGAAAGGCACTGGCAATGATATCTGTGACGGCCTGTTGCGGCAGAGCGGTGCTATCAACGATCATACAATTAATACCGCCGGTTTCCGCAATTAGTGGCGCGGAAGGAGAGAGGTTTTGCGCAACTGTACGGTTGATGATCTGTGCCGTTTTTGTGCTGCCTGTGAAGACAACGCCGTCCGCGCGAGGGTCAGAGATTAGCGCAGCCCCGATGACCGCACCTTCACCGGGTAAATTCTGAAGTGCCGTTTTTGGCACACCCGCTTCATGCAGAATGTCTACGGCCAGATTCGCAATGAGACAGGTCGCCTCTGCGGGCTTGGCAATAATCGCATTTCCGGCCGCGAGGCCCGCTGCAATCTGGCCGAGAAAAATTGCGAGGGGAAAATTCCAAGGCGCAATCGTGATGACAGTGCCGAGTGGCGCCCCCTCATTCACTTCTGATTGGTCGGCATAATAGCGCAGAAAATCGACCGCTTCGCGCAGTTCCGCGACAGCATCAGCCGCCGTTTTGCCTGCCTCCCGCGCCAGTAAGGCGAAGAGTTCTGCGTGGTTCTCTTCCAGCGCCAAGGCCGCGTTTCGAAGAATAACAGCACGGGTCGAGACGGGCGCCGCCCAAGGTTTGGCCGCTGCAAATGCAGCGTCGACTTGTTTGATCGTCGCATATCTAACTGAACCAACTTTATCTTCGCCATTAGCCGGATTGACCACTTCTTTGAGCTGACCCTTTGATACGGTCCGTTTCGCGATTTGTGGTTTGGCTTGCCAGAGCGTTTTGGCGAAAACCTCGCGACTTTTAATAAAATCATCCAAGACGGCTGGGTCTTGTAAATCCCATCCTTTTGAATTTATGCGTGGTGAAAATATCTCATCCGGCTGTGTGAATTTGGATGATATTTCAGCTTCAAAAGGATCGGCGATAATTGTCTCAATCTGAACATCGCGGTCCGTAATTTGACTGACAAAAGACGAATTTGCACCGTTCTCCAATAAGCGCCGGACAAGGTAAGCGAGCAAATCCCGATGCACGCCGACAGGTGCGTATATACGGCAGGGTAAACCCGTATCCTCTCGCAGGATCTCATGCAAAGCTTCGCCCATACCGTGAAGGCGTTGGAACTCGAACCCTGTTTTATCCTCACCAGCCAACGCCAGAACTTCCGCCGCGCTTCGTGCATTATGGGTGGCGAATTGCGGATAAATCTGTGGCCGCAGCCCCAATAACTTTTCGGCGCAGATCATATAATTGCGATCAGTCTCTGCCTTGCTTGTAAAAACGGGATAGCCCTTATGCCCACCGACTTGGGCATGCTTAATCTCGCCGTCCCAATAGGCGCCTTTGACCAATCGCACCATGAACCGACGTCCTGTTGAGCGCGACAAATCGGCAATCCAATCAATCACGGAAGCCGCGCGTTTGCCATAGGCCTGCACAACTAATCCAAGGCCATCCCAATTCTCTAGTTCCGGATCACGCGCCAAATTTTCAAAAATGTCTAAAGATAGATCGAGCCTATCCGCTTCTTCCGCGTCGATATTCAGACCCATACCTGACGTCGCGGCGAGTTTCGCAAGTCCCGAAATCCGGGGCAGAAGCTCCTCCATCACCCGCGCGGATTGCAATGTTTCATAGCGCGGGTGCAGAGCCGATAATTTGACTGAAATACCCGGATTATCGTGGACGGAATCTGAATTACAAAATGGCGCCAAAGCCTCCGCCGCTGCGCGGTAGGCCGTTTCATAGCGCCGGGCATCCGCCGTCGAAATCGCGGCCTCGCCCAGCATGTCAAAGGAATAACGGTACCCACCGCGTCGGTTTTTCAGCGCCTCCTCAATGGTTTGCCCTAAAACGAATTGTCGCCCCATCTCGCGCATGGCCTGTTTAACAGCGGTGCGGATAACGGGTTCGCCCAGTCTTTTAACGAGATTGCGAACTGTTTTGACAACACCGCGACTATCTTCTGTGTCGAGCACTTTTCCCGTTAGCATCAGCCCCCAAGTCGAGGCATTGACGAGGGCCGAACTGCTTTTGTTGAGGTGGGTGCTCCATTCAGACGGCGCGATCTTATCCTCAATCAAGGCGTCCATTGTCTCAGAGTCCGGCACGCGGAGCAAAGCTTCGGCCAAGCACATCAGGGCGACACCCTCATCTGTGGACAGGCCATATTCGCCCAAGAATTTTTCCATCAATCCCGGTTTCGCATCGTTGCGGAGCTGCGTGACGAGCCGATGCGCGTATTCGGTCGCGGCCTGGCGTATTTCAGGAGACGGAATATCTGCGGTCATAAATCGATCCCCAAATAGGACATAGCGGCGCGATATGCCGATGAAGGTCTCTTTAAATTAGATACAACGCATATGAACATCTCTTTTCTTTTGAAATGGGTGACAGACGCAATTTTATTTCATCACCCCCGCTGCTGATTATCAATCACTGCGTAATCCAAGAGCTCAATATCAGAAGAAAGGTAGCCGGGTTTGACAGGTTCAATTTTTGTCAAATCCGTCGTGAGATATTTCTTACTATCGTCGCAAAAAATCGTGACGATACGATCGTTCGGGTGCTGACGGGCGAGTTTCAGAGCCGCGATCAAATTCGCACCGGAGCTAATGCCAACAGCCAACCCTAATTTCGCTGAGAGCATTTGCGCCATTATAATCCCGTCGCCATCATTCACGCAGATAATTTCGTCCAAGGTCTTGAGGCAAACTATTTCCGGGATAAATTCGTCAGACACGCCCTGTATGCGATGTTTTCCGACCTTGTGCCCTGTCGTGAGCGTCGGTGATTCTGCCGGTTCCATCGGATGAATTTTCGTCTGGGGGCAGACGCCGCGCAAAGCCGCCCCGACGCCCATCACCGTGCCGCCCGTCCCGACACCCGCAACAAAACGGTCAGGACAGTTACCCATTTGCGCGATGATTTCCGGGCCCGTGCCTTTGCAATGGGCGTTACAATTATCAGGATTGGAAAATTGTCGCGGCAAGAAAACATCATTGCGGCTGCGCGCTAAATCCTCTGCCAATTGAATGGAACCTAAAAAGCTGCCCTCCTCATGGCTGACCAAAACGACTTCAGCGCCATAGCTGCGCATGAGGGCAATCCGTTCCGCGCTCATCCAATCGGGCATAAAAATTCGCACGGGATGGCCTAAGGCACGCCCCACGGCGCAAAAGGCTATTCCGGCATTGCCCGAAGTCGCTTCGGCAATCATGTCACCCGGACGCAAGGCCCCGGTTTTATAAGCGGACCGCAGGACTTCCAACGCCATACGGTCTTTGATCGACCCTGAGAGATTGAAATATTCCAATTTGGCATAAATCGTCCGGATAACGCCCTTATCCTTCAATTTTACAGCAATGAGCGGCGTTTCTCCGATCAGCTTATCCAATGCTGAGAAAAGCGGCGGCAAAACCGTATTTGGACAGGCTGAATCCGCTGCAATATCCGTCGGCGCGTTTAAAATATCAGTGTGAAGCATGACTCAGTTCCTCTTTTCACCAAAATATCAGCTCCAACCTCGAAAATTATGCGTTAGTTTTATCTATTTTTGCATGACATCCTAATTTCTTTCGATATTTATGAATTATGTCCGAATTTTTACACATGCATGACGTAAAGATATTAGAAATCCTTCAAGTGGACGCGACGCGCTCGCTCGAGTCGATTTCTGAAGAAATCGGAGTCTCCCTCAACACCTGCTGGCGGCGGGTTCGGAAATTGGAAACGGACGGTATTTTGGAACGGCGTGTGGCCCTCGTCGATAATGCGCGCATCGGACTGCCTCTGACTGTCTTTGTGTCTGTGAAAACAGATGACCATTCCAAAGCCTGGGCGGATAAATTCACACAAGCGGTTGAGAGCGTCCCGGAAATCGTCGAATTTTACCGATTGGCGGGCGATGTCGATTACATCTTAAAAATGTTGGTCGGCAGCGTCTCGGATTATGACCGTGTTTATCAAAGCCTGATCGCCAAGGTGAGTGTGTCAGATGTATCGGCGAGTTTCGCGATGGAAAAATTGAAATTCACGACAGAACTTCCCGTCCGCCAAGCCTTAAAAACCATATGATGAAAGGTGCATCATGAGCTTTACGGATATTGAAGCCACCAATGCGATGTTTGAGGCGTATTTCAGGGATGATGGCCCGCGCCATATTGTGACAGAGATGCGCGACGGTTTTGCCGTCACGCGTCTGGAAACGGATTCCCGTCACATGCGCCCCGGTAATATGATCAACGGCCCAACCCAAATGAGCTTGGCCGACACGGTGGCTTATGTATGCGTTTTCACGAAACTTGGCATTACCCCCATGGCTGTGACCTCCAGTTTGAATATGCATTTTCTCAGACCTTGTATCGGCCCCGGCATGCGGGCGGAGGGATCAATGGTACGCATCGGCAAATCACTGGCTGTGATTGACGTACGCATTTTCGGCGACGGGCATGATGATCCGGCCTCCATTGCAACCGTGACATATGCGCTACCAAAACCCGAGCAGGCGTAAGGGCTTGCAGCCCGTCATGTGACTGCTATTGCCAATGTACAGACCGCAATTGCGGTTCGGGTTGGCCGGCGGCGAACCGCCAAAGGGCGCACGGCGCCCGAAAAAGGACAGCCCGCGTGGTCGGTCTCCGCGACGGAGTACCGAAGAAGAATAACTAT
>CAYZGF010000003.1:0-30962 GCA_964477595.1 uncultured Algimonas sp. | reverse complement strand
TATTTAAAAGATCTGCGCGTTCCAGATATTTGAGTGCAGAGTCGGTTTCTTTTTGAAATTCAGCTGCCCATCCCATTGAAATATGCGATAATGCCAAATGCTCATTTAACTCCAACGCTTTTGATGCAGACGCCCTGGCCTGTTTAAGGAGAGTCGGGTCAGATTCTAACGCGGTAAACTCCCGTATATATGCCAAAGCTAAACCTGCATGTGCGGCCGCATTCTCCGGGTCTTGTTCAAGCACTTCAGTAAAGCGACGCTGGGAATTTTTGATTGCACCATCGTGACCAAAATTTCTTATACCCTCATATCCTTCAGATAAAGCTTCGCTGATGGATAGGGTGTTCTCAGGTAAAGTGGATGGGCGCTGCGGAAGGAAAATAAAAATTAAAGCGGCTGAAATAATGGCCCCAGTAAGTCCTGCTAAAATCCAATTGAATGGAGACTTTCGGGTTGGTGGTACTAACTCCGGCTTTGAAGTGCCCATGGGCATAGGTTTTGTTTCGGAAACGTCCGCTATTAAACGATATCCTTTTCGGGAAATCGTCTCGATATATTTTCGTTTGCCCTTTTCCTCTCCAAGTGCCTTGCGTAAAATTGATATGGCGCGGGACAGGCGTTCATCGCCACCAAAGTCGACCCCCCAAATCGTTGTTATGAGATCGTCCCTGGAGTGAACAATATTTGGATTATCGATCAAAAATTTGAGAAGCCGCATTATCTTTGGCTCGACATATGTTTCGCCCTTTGGAGTCTCAATTATATTGAGCTCAAAATTAATCTGTGCTTCCCCAATATACAAAGCGCACTATCCCGCATGTTTCCCAACGACAAATCTTCTATATTGAACGCGTAAAAAAGGGCAACCTAAGAAAACCTAAGAAAAATCTAAGCGAGACAACAGGACTTTTAGGTCAGATATTTTCTAATCAGATCAGGCAGGATAAAGGCAATCTATCTCATCTTTGAGTTTATTCTGCAAAAACTGAGATAACTATGCGTTAGATCAGGGTGAGTGACTTGTGGGGGTCTATATCCAACTTCCCAAAGGATAGGCGCCGTCACTCACTTCATACGCTTTGAGACATCAAAGCTTCATAACGCATCCTTAAATCAGTTATGTATCGGCAGGTGATTCACGCTTACCTGTTCAAATTTACACGAGGCCGTTTCGGGGCGTTTTGAAAGGGCCAGAGCGAGTTCCTAACGGAGCTCGCTTTTTGTTTATCTTTGATCTGCCTGATCCGGATTTGTCAGCTTGTCGTCCGGTCATAGTCATTCCACGGGAAAGGAAACGTCAAAGGACGAGCCTCCGCGAAACTTCAGTTTCTAAATATGCTCTATGTGCAGAGCTCAAAAAAGAACGCACTAAGGCTGTGCGTTTTTCTGCACTTTACGCATAAAAAAACCGCCCATTAGGGCGGTTGTTTTAAGCGTTGGTTGCGGGGGTAGGATTTGAACCTACGACCTTCAGGTTATGAGCCTGACGAGCTACCGGGCTGCTCCACCCCGCGTCAACAGACAGGCGATATATGGGCGCGTTTCTCTAACTTCAACCCCAATCTGCGGGGATTTCTATTTTATTGCACCCAAATCGCAGAACTCCACGCCCGGTCTTGGACGGATGTCAGCATCTCAGGATTTGGTTCGGTACCATTTCGGACGGCATCCCATGTGCTCCATCGACATTTTGGTGCTTCCAAAACACGCACATAATAAGCTGTTGGTGTTTTCGCGTCATAGTCAGGATCGACCCAGAGTGTTTTCAGCTCTGCCGCTCCGCTGCCCGAACGGGCACAAGTCGACAGATCAACTGACACGTTCTGATCCGGGCAACGGCCATCGCTGGGGCTCTGCCCATCTGCGCAGGCAATGTCATAAATACGTTCTTGTGGGCGGCCATCCTGCATCCAACTCTTAATCACTTGCAACCGTTCCAGAGGAGCTGAGTTCGCGTCGCGGCTGGCCCAAGCCAAGAATTGCGGCGCTTTGCGGCCAGCCTCCCACCGGCTGCCCATAGGTGAGCCCACTTCATAAGCTAATTCCACCATTTTTGGGTTGTCCAAAATTTCGTCGCCAACGCGGTCTTGCATCGCGAAAAAGCGAACCTTCATGCGAGGGCCAGATGTGCCGAAAGTTTCTTTCCTTGCCATGGCGTCAAAAATCTCGTCGCGTGTATTGGCGCGGGCCCAAACCCCTGCCAGTCCTGACGCCCCATATTGCGGCGTCGCGATAAGATCTGTTTCAGGTGTGAAATCTTCCGGCCATGTTTTCGCGCCTTTTGGCGGAACTGTTTGACGGCTCTCAGAGCTCATATCGTGAGCGAATTTTCCAAAGAAGCTTTCCTCTTCATATGCGCCTGCAGAGATATGTGTATCGGAACTACCAATCACCCCGAATTGGAAGGGATTGACACCAAGCCGTTCCTCCAGCGTGAAACCGCGCGCCAGACCTTGCCGGACAAAGCTGCCATCTGTCACATAAGACGGAAGTTGCCCGCCAATGAGATTGTCGTAAATCTCAAAATTCGACCATTCATCATTGGGCGATAATAGCGGGTGCGTTTCTGATGTGCCTTTAACCTGCGTAATTTCGACGACCGGTTCGTTACGCAAGCGTAGCTCCGCCTCCGCCCGGCTCATAGGGCTGCCATTATAACTGCCAAAGGCGAACATCATACCGTTCGAGGCGTTTGAATTATGCGGAATAGCAAGGACGTCATGTCCCGACGCGCGCTGTTCATCCATCCATCCCCAAAGCGCATCCGGGCGTGGGCTGTCTAGTGTTGTAAACAGGCGCGACGGGGCGCTGTCTTTGAACACAACATTCCGGTGTAGGTTCGCGGCCGCCGTATCAGCAACGGCACGCATGGCGGTAAATTCATAGCCCGCAAAAGTCGTAAATGTGCCTGGATTGTTATGAGCCTCAGCTGCTGCGACATTCCTCGCCCAAACAGAATCCATCAACTCACGGTCATAAATTTCCTCAATCTCGTCTCCGCTGACGACTGTCTGCCCAACGCGCAGAAAGCTGCCGCGACGATCATTGGCCATGAGGCCGAAAATGGATTTGGCAGTCTCGGTTTTGGATAAGTCAGTGCTGCGATCTCGCATGGCGGGGACGACGCCCAAATATTCGCCGTGATCCGTAACAGCGTAAAAATCCAGCGGCGGGCCATCTAATTTAACTTTATCGCCGGCCCCGTTATCAATCGTTTCGCCTTTGGCAAAGCGGTAGGCGTCATTGGCGTCCGTGCGGGTGCCGAATATAAAGGCATCAAAACTATTGGTCGTGTGGACATGGAGATCGCCAAAAAGCGCAATCTTGGTCTCGATGAGAGGAACCTCACTGACATCTTCTACCTGTTTCGCGGTCTCTTGAGCCGGGAGTTCGGCCGATTGTTCAGCTTGGCAGGCCAATAAAGCGAGGGCGCTCGCCGCCCCAAATAAAACTGTACGCATAGCTTTCCCCTTTTTGAGGAAGTTTAGGCGGCGGTACGCTTTAAGGCCAGCGACAAATGTGAAGACTACTTCTTCAGTCCGTGCTTGCGCATTAATCCGCGGAATTGATGATAGGTCAGCTCCAAACGCTCCGCTGCTTTCCCCTGATGGTTGTTGCTGACGCGCATGGCTTCATCGATCAGCTTGCGCTCAAAAGCTAAGACGCGGTCTTGGAAGCCCGACATTTCGACTGTCTCTGTTTGAGGAGTTGGCTGCGGCATGTCCTCCAAAGGCGGTAAGTCATACCCCATTAAAGGCGCAGTGGGAGCAGGGCGTCGCGGCCTGTGGTCGGGACGGGTGTCGCCTTTTAATCTATGCGGGTCGGCGAAAGGGTCAAATTCGAGAGGGCCGCTTGGCCCCCCGCCAATGGGATCTGCCAAAGTTTCATCCGCCAACCACGCTCTCGCAGTATTGCGCTCAATAACAGCTTTCAACTCTCGCACATTTCCTTTCCACGGGCGCGCCAGCAAGGCTTCGCTGGCTTCGGCGGTGAAACCGGGAAAGCTATCTGCGCCTAATTCCGCGGCAATCTTCCGGCCAAAATGATCTGATAGAGGTAGAATGTCATCGCGTCTGGCCCGAAGGGGAGGGAGCGTCAGGACCTCAAAAGCCAATCTGTCCAGCAAGTCGACGCGAAACTCTCCCCGTTCAACGGCGGCAGGGAGGTCGACAGCGCTGGCAGAGATTACGCGGACATCAACTTCCTGCTCTGCATGTTCTCCGCTGGCTTCATATCGGCCATATTCAACAGCCCCCATCAGCTTTTCCTGCAAGCGCGGAGAGACACTATCTATATTATCAAGGAAAATCGTGCCGCCATCGGCATGGTAAAATTTGCCGTTCGTATCTTCGCGTCCATCCAGAAAGCTCTCGCCAAACAGCTCTTCGTCAAGTCTTTCATCTGTAAAGGCCGCGCAATTCACCGTTATGAAGACCTTCTCCCAACGCGGGGATAGGAAGTGGAGGCGCTTTGCGATCAATTCTTTGCCCGTGCCGCGCTCTCCAACCAGTAAAACAGGGCGTTCCAGCACGGCAGAATCGGAGACGCGGTCCAGAATCGCCAGATAGGCCTGGCTCTGTCCAATGGGCTGTGGGGGTAAGGCGGCCATTTTTGGTCCAATGTGCTAATCAAGTTTGGTAAATTATACTAAATATGTGTCTAAAATACCATTCATTTTTCTGTCAGAAATCCAGAAAAATGAAAAATACAATAAAAACAATGGTTTAAAAAAATTCGACAATTTTGTCTCAGCCTGCCATCTTTTGTTTGTCGGCGGGAGGCAACAGCCACTCACCGACAGGAGACGAAACGAAAACCCCACGGGTGTGCCAACCCAAGGTTTTTTAAACAGGAAGACTTAGGAGAGAAAAATGACCTTCCGTACAATCGACACTGACATGGCTTCCGTGGGTGCCACCACAGAATCCGAGATCACAACAGGCGTTGCACGCCGTGCACGCTCTGCCCGCCGGGCAGCTATCCGGGGTTCCCGCGTTAGCTCCCGGGTTTGGGTCTACTCAACGATATAGGAGACGACACGCAGATGGACCGTTACCCCAACACATCAACTGACTGGCGCGCCAAAGGGGCGCGCTTCGTCAGATATCTGACAACACGACCAGCTGAGTGCTGGGGCTTCTTCGCCGCCGGCATCGTGATCGCCAAAATCTTTCTTTAACCCCTAACCAGACCAAGACAAAAACACACTTTAGGAGACATAAAATGGGTATTTTTTCCCGCATGGGCGACATCATCAATTCGAACCTCAACTCAATGATCGACAAGGCAGAGGATCCTGAAAAGATCGCACGCCTCATCATCCAGGAAATGGAAGATACGCTTGTAGAAGTTCGCACAGATGCCGCTCGCAATATTGCAGAACGCAAAGAACTGTCGCGCAAAGCAGATGATTACGCCTCCCGCGCATCAGATTGGGAAGCCAAGGCTGAGCTGGCTCTGACGAAGGGTCGTGAAGATCTTGCCCGCGGCGCTTTATCTGCGAAACAGCAGTCTGAGCAGATGGTCGATGTTGTGGAACGCGAAATCGCCGTTCTCGACGAAGCCGTTGCCAAAGCCGATGAAGATCTTGCCAAGCTGCAGACTAAATTGAACGAGGCCAAGGCCAAGCATAAGGCGCTTACAATGCGCACATCAGTTGCCAAAGGTCAGATCAAAATGCGCACGATGGTTCGTGACACAAAGGTCGAAGACGCGCTTGCGCGTTATGAGCGGATGGAACGCAAAGTCGATGAGCTTGAAGCCCATGTTGAGAGTTTTGATCTCGGCGCCGGTGGCGACAGCTTAGAGAGCCAATTTGCTGAGTTGGAAGCCAATGATGCAATTGAAGATGAACTTGCCGCTTTGAAAGCCCGCATTAGCAAGCCCAAGGCTGCCAATGGCGGATCAAAGAAGAAAAAAGCAGGTTAATCCACGCTGAACCCCCTTGCGCCCGGCCCTCCGGTTTTCATACTGGAGTGTTTTCAAACCCCGAACGGCCGGGCGCAAACACTAAAAATAGGAGAGAGATAGGAAGGCATGGACATGGGCATATTAATACCCCTCGCACCCTTTATCATGGTCCTCGGAATTGTCTGGGTCACGGCGCATTATAAGCACCTGAACAAGACAGCCGGTACGATCACAGATGATCAAGCGACGGAACTGACACAAATGTCAAAAATTGCAGATATATTGGACCAAAGGGTCGCCGTTTTGGAGCGCATTCTGGACGATGAAGTCCCGGATTGGAGAGAGAAATGAGTAAGGATTGGAACGAATGGAATAGCTGGGACAATGTATCCGGCAAAGCCCCTCAACGCCGCCTGACGAGAAACAAGGTCGACGGTAAGCTGGGCGGTGTTTGTGCCGGGATTGGTGATTACCTCGGATGGGACCACACAATGGTTCGAATTCTGACGATCCTGCTGATTATTTTCACAGGTGTTCCGCTGATCGCATATTTCATTCTTTGGGCGCTTATGCCCAAAGACCCTCGCGCTCCCTATATCCGGGAATATCGTGAGCAAAGTGAAGCCCGGGATCGTTACAAGGCTCCGGCAGGAACGGCAGGATCGACAACGACTTATAATGATGTCCGGTCAAAATTCCGGTCATTGGAAGTTCGTCTACAGGATCTCGAACGGTCCATCACATCCAAGGAATGGAAGCTCAATCGCGACTTCCGCGATCTGTAAAATTTAAGACTTTGAGGTGCTCAGACATGAGAGAGACGAGCGCCTCAAACCCCACATTTTGATTATCATGACGCAGTGCCATGCGTCTCACATTTACACCACTGGCTAAGGGAGAGACAGCCATGTTAAAAACCGCCATCATCGCATCCGCCGTCATTTTTGGAGCCGCGGCTCCAGCCGCAAATCTCGCGGATACTGATCCTGCTACAGCTGACCAGACCGTTTTGAATCTGCCTGAGGCAGACGCGGTAATCGCACAATTTTCTTATCTGGAAATCAGCCATGGTGCTGACGGATTTGGACTCTCAATTACAGACAAGACAGCCGTATTCATTGATTTTGAATTTCCCGGCGAGTTTCACATCCGGATTGGATTTTAAGATGAAATCACGATTTAAATCAGCTCTTATAAGCTCAGTTGCACTTGCCGTGACGGCATTTTCACCGGCAGCCTTTGCCAATGACACGCTTGAAATAAAAGACTTTATTGGAACCATCACATGGTCGAACGGCCCGATGTCTGTCGACGTGAAGGAGAATAAGGGCGACGCCAAAATATCCGGGCGTAGCTCCGTAACAGTGGATGGAGGCGTAGAGGAGATCGACGGCAAAGACTGCAAATCCAGCTATGGAAGTTACAATCTTGATTGGTTTGGTAAGAAGAAAGAAGGGAATTTCGGAGGATATGACGACCTCGAAAATTATCCCGTCCTCGACATAACACTTCCAAAAGATGCCGCGGTCATCATCAGCAACTCCGTCATTTTCACTGACGGATCGCCGGATGTATCAGAGGCCGATCTTGAGTTGCGTCATTGCGGCAATGTCACACTTGGAGACGTCGAAAATACGCTAGCCTTGGACAGCCGTGGTTCTGCTGATGTGACAGTCGGACAGACAGGCCAAATTGCAGCGAATATGCGGGGTTCAGGCGATCTGGAAGGCGGCAATTCGGGCGATGTCATTATTAAATCGCGTGGTTCGGGCGATGTCGAATTGGGTGATATTGCGTCACTTGAGATTAGTCTTCATGGCTCAGGCGATTTGGAAGCCGGAGATGTAGATGGATCTGTCGATATCACATCCCATGGGTCCGGAGATGCCGAGTTAAATGATGTGACTGGATCATTGTCCTATTCCGGACATGGCTCTGGAGATTTCGAGGCCTCATCCGTCACCGGATCGCGTGTTTATCTGAAATCTCACGGGTCTGGCGATATTGATATCGGCGGTGGAGATGTCGAGAAATTGGAAATTATCGTGCGCGGTTCAGCGACGGTTGAATTTGCCGGCGAGGCCGAGACCGCAGAGTTGAGAGCCAGCGGATCAGGAGATATTATCGTTGACCGTGTTTCGGGAGTTGCTGACATCAAAACATCCGGTTCGGGCGATGTTGAAATTGATGAACGCGGTTAGGTGTTTATCTCGGAGCGGAGAATTTCGCTCTGAGGTTTTTATCAAGCGGTCCAATCTCGTTGCACAAATCGGCGATGAGAGCTTCGGCGAGTAGCGGCGCAAATGTAAAGCCGCGACTGCCCAAGCCCGTCAAAGCCCAAAAGTTCCCCCCAAGCCCTGCCAGTAATGGCAGGGTGTTTGCCGTTGTAACTCGGACACTTGCGCGGGATTTACGATTGATCGCACGAATATTTTGACCCGATATTTTCGCAAGATCGGATAAATTTTTGTCATCATCCTCTGTGCGTAATTCAAACGGATTACGCCCATCTAACCTATCATGCGTGGCGCCAATTAGGGCCTTGTCTTCCAGATTAATCGCATACCCTCCATAGGCGGTCGGTTTGGTCCAAACGGGTTCTGCCCAACTGAGTTGACCGCGTGAAAACCGCATGGCGAGCTCTGGTGCGTGTGTGCGGATACCATAGCCGGTTGCAAGAAAGACATGGCTGTAATTTGAATAATTTTTGGTTGGATCGAATGTCTCCCTCTTAATTTCAAATTCATTGAAGATTTTGGACGGGTTGATCACAGCTGCGCTTTCGATGAAGAGCGCGTTATCTTTCCAAGTTAAATGTCCTTCGCTCAATGGAGCCTGATCGATCAATTTCTTAAAGCGGGTCGTGTCTTTTTCCGATTTCGGAAGTTGGCGAACGCCCGTTTCTAAGACGGCTGTCTCCGGATAAAGCCGCAATGCGTGTAGGTAAGCCGATAAAAAGAAGCGACTTTCGGGTCGGTCCTGCAAATCAAACCGTGGTTTTACAAGTGCGGCAGGATTTCCACTGGCTGCCGGGTGGGCATAGTCATCTATAATGTCGAAGGGAATAAATCGCTGATGCAGCGCCTTGGCGAGAGAACGTCCCGCTATGCCCGCACCAACTATGAGCGCGCGCTTTATTTTTGGTGACCTAGCGGTTTCCTGACCGAGGAAATCCGCCTCTAAACGATGGCGTTTGCGTCCAAAACCAGGCATTTTTCGAACGTCAAATCCTGCTTTTTGCAAAGCTGTTCTGACATGACCTGCAACTGAAAATGTGGCGAGTCGGGCTCCGGGCGAGCTGGAGGTCGCAAGTCGTGACAGGACTGCCTCGCTCCACATTTCCGGATTTCCTGATGGGCTGAAACCATCTAAAAACCAAGCGTCGGCTTTTAAATTATCAAGCTGGTCTAATCCGGTGAGCACATCATCATGAATGAGTGTAAGCGTTACTGCGCCGAAATTCAGGCGGTGGATTCCTTTGACACGTCCGGGCCAAGCCGCGATTAATTGCCGGGCAAATGTGCCCAATTCCGGCCAAGCCGATAAGGCGCGACGTAGCTGTGCGCGATCAAAAGGAAATTTTTCAATAGAAACAAAATGCAAACGCTGCCCAGAACCAGCGGATTTGGCCCAGATTTGCCACGTCGCTAAAAAATTAAGGCCGGACCCGAACCCTAATTCTGCAATGGTGAAAACTGGTCGATCCTGCCACCGCTCCGGCAAGCCACACCCGGATATGAAAACAGTCCGTGTTTCCTCCAAACCTCCATCTGTTGAGAAATAAATATCTCCGAAATCACGCGCAGCAGGTGTGTTTGGCCGAGACCAATCAAGCGCGGCTGGCGGCGTTTGTGTTAAAGGAGCGGGGCTGGCCATATAGGTTTCATAAGTCCGTATAGCCAAAAGTCACGCAAACACGGCTGATATTGGCGGAATTGAGCATGTGGCGCGAAAGCAACAACAGAAACAGAAATTCAGCCTCCAGTCATCCCGACCCTTGCGCCCGGCGTGCGCAGCTTATAATCAACGCACAATCGCGGCAATAATGACCGTGCAACCATAAACATCTGGGGTTTCATGACCAAACGTTTTTCTCTCCTGGCGGCTTCCGCCTCTGCTTTTGCTCTTCTCGCAACAGCGCCCGCCTTCGCTCAAGACGCCGATGAGGACGTCATCATTGTTAGCGCCACAAAGCGGGACACAACTTTGCAAGCAACACCTGTTGCTGTTACCGTGACAACGGCGGACGTAATCGAAAAAGCGCAAATTCTCGACATTAAGGATTTGCAGACTGTTGTTCCAACATTCCGCGTGTCTCAGCTTCAAAATGCCGGTAACACAACCCTCACCATTCGTGGTTTCGGTAATGGTGGTAATAATATCGGTATTGAACCATCTGTTGGCCTATTTATTGATGGTGTATATCGCTCACGCGCGGCTGCACAAATTGGCGATCTGCCAAAACTTGACCGTGTTGAAGTCCTGTCCGGGCCGCAATCTACGCTCTTTGGTAAAAACGCTTCAGCCGGTGTTGTGAGCATTGTGACAGCTAAACCTGATTTTGATGCTAATGGTTATATCGAAGGCGGTATCGGAAATTACGGCTTCAACTACGCCAAGGGTTACCTCACAGGCGGTGTTTCAGATACGATCGCGGTCAGCCTTGGCGGCGGTTATCAACTGCGTGACGGTTATTTCGAGCCTGCAGCCGGTACAGGCGGCGGTAACTTCAATGATCTGCGTCGTTACAATCTTCGTGCGCAAGCGCTTTGGGAGCCAACAGAAAATCTCTCTGCCCGCTTAATTTGGGACAAATCTGTCTTGGACGAAAATTGCTGTGGCGTAGCCACAGCCGTCGTCGGGCCAACAGCCGCAGTTGTGGGTGCCTTAGGCGGACAAATTCCAACGCCTGTTGATCCATTCTCATATGAAACAGCTGTCAATCGTGAAACACCAAACGAGATCGAAGACACTGGTTTGTCTTTGCAGGTCGATTGGGATCTGGATCTCTTCGGTGGTATGACTTTAACGTCGATCACTTCTGATCGCACAAACCAATATGACTATGACAGTGATAGCGATTTCACGACTTTGGAATTGCTCGAAAGCACTTTCCAATTTGTTGATATCGATACATTTACGCAAGAACTGCGTTTGACATCTGATAATGATAGCGCGCTGGCATGGATGATCGGTGGATATTATTTTGATGAGTCAATCGAGCAGAATTCCGGTCTTGATTATGGTTCAGATCTTCGCAGCTACATCGATGTTTTGGCGGGTGGTCCTGCCACGCTGGGCGGCTTTGAAGCTATTTTGGGTGTGACGCCCGGTGAGTTCTTCGGCGACCAGGTACGTATTACTGAGAACTTCCAGCAAGAAAATGAAGCTTTCTCCGTTTTCGGTACTTTGGACTTTGATGTCACGGATCGTCTGACCTTGACCGTCGGCGGTAACTACACCGAAGATAAAAAAGACGTTTCAGGTTCAACGGTAAACAACGATACGTTCAGTAATCTAAGCCTAACAGGTGCAGACGGTACACAAATCATCTCAACTGGATTGTTCCTTTCTGGTAATGCGGCGGCTGGCGTACCTTCCTTCCAGGCAGCGCTCGGTTTACCCTTCACTCCGGCCAATTTTGCAGCAGCTGCAAATGGTACATTCGGTGCGGCTGCTCAGGGTTATGTAAATGGTGTTCTCGCTGCATCTGCTGGTCTTGCCGCAGATGAAGTTAACGGTCCTCTGGCAGGGTTATTGGCTCTACAGTTCCAACCACAATTCTTGACTTTCCCGAATGCTGTGGAAGATGGAAAAACACGTGATGATGAGTTCACATACACGCTGAAAGCAGCTTATGAGATCAACGATAACCTCAATGCTTACGTCTCAACAGCGACAGGCTTTAAGGCATCTTCTTTCAACTTGACGCGTGACTCACGTCCATTCGCTGCAGATGCTGCGGCGTTGCAAGCGGCGGGACTACTGCCGACTAACTATACTCCGGCAACGGGTCGTAACTTCGGTACGCGTTTCTCCGGACCGGAAGAAGTCACAGTCTATGAATTTGGCCTAAAAGGTAAGTTCAGCTGGGGTGCGTTCAATCTGGCGGTCTTTGACCAGACAATTGAAAACTTCCAGTCCACGATCTTCCAAGGCACAGGTTTCGTTCTTGCCAATGCGGGTGAGCAATCCACACGCGGTATCGAATGGGATGCGACTGTCACACCTGTCGAAGGTCTGGCTCTCGGTGTCTCCGGTATTCTTCAGGATCCGGAATATGACGAGTTCACAGGCGCGCCTGGTCCAAATGGTACGGTTGTTGATCTGTCAGGTGAAACGCCGGCCGGAATTAATGAGTTATCATTATCTGTGTCAGCTCAATATGATTTCGCTCTAAGCGATAGCATGGAAGCCTTCGTTCGGGGTGACTGGCAGTATGAAGACGAAGTACAGGTCGTGGATAACATTCCGGGTCTGACGCGTGACACAAGCGTCTTTAACGCAGCACTTGGTGTCTCTCTGGATAACGGGTTCGATGTCCGTCTTTGGGGCCGTAACTTGTTTAATCACGAAACCTTCACAAGTGCCTTCCCTGGCGTTGTGCAGGCCGGAACAGTCAATGCCTATCCAAACCAACCACGTACATATGGCGTGAGCTTGCGGAAAAACTTCTAAGTTTTTCAGACATTGTAATGTCTTTCAGGCGGCCCTTTGGGGCCGCCTTTTTTGTTTTGGCCCCATTCGCTGTGGGTGGTTTCCATCACATCGTTTTTCGTTAGGGTAACGGCCATGTCTCATGATTTAAATTCCGCGCTTTACGGCCTGAAAAATCCTTTCGATACGCCTGAGCGCAAGGCCTTTCGTGAAACGATTGAAAACTTCGTCGAAACCGAAATCCGTCCACACGCCTTCGACTGGGATGAAGCCGGTCAGGTACCATGGGCATTGCATGAGCAAATCGGAGCTTTGGGAATTTGGGGTTTTGGCATTGACGAGAAATATGGCGGGCTCGGATTTGACGACCCCTTTATGCGCATGGATTGCGCGGTTGCATTGTCCATGTGTGGTGCAGGCGGTGTGCCTGCGGCCTTAGGCGGTCGGGGTATCTCCTTAGACCCCATTCAAAAGCTTGCCCATGACGACATCCGCACACATATTTTACCTGAGATTATTTCCGGCCGGAAAGGCAGTTCCCTCGGTATCACTGAACCCGGGGCTGGGTCCGATGTCGCGAATCTCAAAACGACCGCAACGAAAGACGGAGATGACTGGATTTTAAATGGGTCCAAGACATTCATCACGGGCGGGATGGAATCTGATTACTTCGTGATTGGCGCCCGGACAGGGGGCCCGGGTCTCGCCGGAATTTCACTGTTCTTTGTCGAGGCTGACATGCCGGGTTTCACGCGAACGCCCCTAAAAAAGAAAATGGGATGGTGGGCCTCAAACCAAGCGACGCTCTATTTTGATGACCTTCGAGTTCCGGGCCAAAATCTAATGGGCCAAGAAAATTATGGTTTCATTCAGATCATGGAAAACTTTAATTATGAGCGTATGAGCCTAGTGGCTGGATCGCTCGGTATGATGAAAGTCTGTTTGGAAGATAGTATTGCGTGGGCGAGGGAGCGCGAAACCTTTGGCAAGCCGCTCATTCGCCATCAAGTCATTCGTCACAAACTCGCAGATATGAGCGCGAAGATAGATGCTGTGCAGTCCAATCTCTGGATCTTATGCGCCCAGATAGAGGCGGGACATATGCCCGTAGCCGAAATCTGTAAGGCCAAATTCTTCGCCACGAAAGCGTTGGAATATTGCGCGTCAGAAGCCATGCAAATTCTGGGCGGGGCAGGATATCTGCGCGGAAACCGAATTGAAAATGTTTACCGCGAAGTCAAAGTCATGGCGATTGGTGGTGGCTCTGAGGAAATTATGAAAGACCTCGCCGTGAGGCAGATGGGCTTGTGATTAAATACAGTCGTAAACCGCATCGACAAGAGACTGCCCGCGTTCATTCAGTAGAATGCCGCTACCCATTTTATTCATCGTATAACCAAAACTGAACCCGGCTTCCGGGTCGGCAAATCCAATCGATCCACCCATGCCAACATGACCAAAAGCGCCGTCGCCAATAACTGCAGATTGGCCTTCGCCGGAGAGGTCACGATTATCAATTGAGAGCATGAACCCTTCGCCAAAACGCGTGGGAATGCAGAGCGTTTTATCCAAGCCTTCCGACATGGGAGTTCGTAGGGCGTCTATCCGCGATTGTGAAAGGAGTGGTTTTTCCGCGAAAAGAGTGCCGAACATGGTCGCCAACCCTCTTGCATTAGAGATGCCGCCCGCGCCGCCAATATCTGCGCGCCAGCTTTCCGGTGCATCAAAAAACCAACCGCCATTATTGCTAAAAGCTAGGGCTTGAATGCCTGCTGGGTCTGCGAACATTGCTTTTACAAAAGCAGATGGGACATCTGTCGGGCCAGGCTTGTGGACCTTTAATTTTGAGACCCTGCCAAATTCCGAATTCGGCAAACCGATGTGAAAATCTACACCGTACGGGGTGGCTATTTCGTCTTTGAAAAACTGTCCCAAAGACTTTCCAGAAACGCGGCGAACGAGTTCTCCAACCGTCCACCCAAAGGTCACCATGTGATAGCCATGATCAGTTCCGGGTTCCCAAAACGGCGCTTCATCGGCCAGTCTTTGTGCTACATAATCAAAGTCCAAAAACCCGCCGGGCTTTACGCGGGCTCGTAGCGCGGGGACACCGCTGCGATGGCCCAGCATATCGCGGACCGTTGTTCCGTCTTTGCCGTGCGAACCGAACTCCGGCCAATATTCTGTCACTAATGCGTCCGAGTTTAATTGACCTCTATCGATTAGGACATGGGCGCAAAGCGCTGTAGCTGCTTTCGTGCAAGAGAAGATGATCGACAGCGTATCACGGGTCCAAGTCGTCTCTCCATCCGGATGCGTCCCGCCCCAGAGATCGACAAGCGTACGGCCCGATTTGTCGCGTAGACAGACACTTGCACCGATTTCCCCGCGTTCCACAAAATTCTGCTCAAACACGTCTCTGACGATTTTGAAAGCTGGATCATAATGCCCTTGCACAGCCATGATTAGTTCGCCTCTAGCCAGGCCAGCGCAGCGTCATAATCTTCGGCTAAAGATTTGGCGCGGATATCAATGGCGGGTCGGGCTTCCGGATCATTAAAGACATGCATGCGTCCCTCCGCCATCATGGCGAGGGTCAATTCAGCCATACGGTCGGCCTCCATACCATTAGCCACTAAGGCCGAGACATTGTCCTGAGCGGCATTGATAATTTTGCTTGGCTTTACGGACTGTCCATTCACAGATGGACGCGCTTGAACTGAACCTGCGATATTTGACTTCACCCATGTCGGACAGAGGCAGGTCACCGCGATGTCTTGTTTCGCCAGCTCCTGCGCAATCGACTCAGAATATCCGACGACGGCATATTTTGTCGCGTGATAGGGCGGCATATATTCGGTTGTCATATGACCCGCCATGCTGGCCGTGTTCAGAATATGACCTCCCTCGCCGTGGGATTTAATGAGCGGTGTGAAAATTTCTACGCCGTAGACTACGCCCATTAAGTTGATATCGACAATCCATTGCCAGTCTTTCAAATCAACGCGCCCCGATTGTCCTGCCAGTGCGACGCCCGCATTATTCATCACAATGTGAACTTTCCCAAAAACCTCAACTGTTTTATCGGCAGCAGCTTTGACCGAATTTGCATCCCGCACATCGCACAAGACTGAGGAGAGCGTGTCCGAGGCTCCGCCGAGCTTTGCAATAGCTTCCATCAATCCATGACCATTCACATCGGCCATCATGACTCTTGCACCTTTTGACAAAAGCGCTTCACATAATGCGAAACCGATGCCGGATGCAGCCCCTGTGACGAAGGCCACCTGATTCGAAAAATATGTCATTAGATTCCAGTTTAAATAGATTTGAAAATAGAGGTCTAAGCTGTCGCTTTGTGGCGCGCACCTTTGGGCGGCGGTGTTTCCGAACCGCCCGCGAAACATTGCGCGTTTTCCATCCACACTTTCGCTATGTCCCCTGTCAGCACAAGGTCGGTATCTGCGACGTTTCGGCATTGGGTGACGACTTGACTGAACTGAACGGCGGATCCTTCCACGCAATTATCGGATTGCGCTTCATTCCAGGTCCAAATCGCGCCGGATGGAGCCGTCAATTTCACATAAGGCTTTGGCGCAGGCGGGGTTTCCCCGCGCACGCGAAAGGACCAAGAAAAGGTTGTTACGCCGATATGGGCGACATTTTTGATACGATCGTGATTTACGCGCTCAATGCTCAGCAGATCGAAAATTGCCTGAGCATGTGCCCAATGTTCCATTTGGCGTGCGATTATGCACGACTGAACAGACATATCGGGTCCGGCCCATTTGACGCGCTTTTCGGGTTCCGCATCGTAAAAGCGCTCCGCCATATCCGGGTAGTAAGCGGCCCAAGCCTTAAACACATCCGAACTTGATTGACCTTTGAAATAGGTCTTTTGAAATTCCACATGACCTGCGCCAGTGCTCATTTCCGTCATGGCGCGCGTGATAAATTTGGCGAATTCTTCAGGGTCGTTCAAAGACAAATCAGCGGCAATATTCCAGAGATGAAGATGACGAATAATATCTCCGACTGTCCACGCCTTAAAGAGTGTTTTGCGTTCAAAAACTGCCGCATCCTGACCTTTCAAAAGGTCGCGAATTTGATCACATTCGGCTTTGAAATCTAAGGCTTCCGGTGTCATGAATTTATCCCTTTTGCCATGCTGGCCGGAACCTTGATGGTTTGCCCTAACAAAATTTGCGCAAAACCTTTGGCTTGGGCGTCATTGCGTAGACTTGCGGCCCCACCACCACCCAAAGTGCGATCCAATACGATATTCATGGCGTTGGTTCCGGGTAAGTAAAATCGTTCAATCGCTGTTTTATCTTCCATAAACACGGCGAAAATGTCTGAAATGCGCTCAGTCGTGAGGGCCGACCAGATCGATGGGAGGTATTCCGGTTTGCGGGCTATGATGCCGATATTGGCTTTATCCCCTTTATCCCCCGACCTTGCCCAAGCCAGATCGGAAAGCCTCACCATTACATCACCAGTGGCCGTGTCATCAGGTATCGGTTTTGACGGGGCCGGGGTGTTTTTAAAAATACTATCTCTATGGCGAGCGATTTGACCATTCATATCAATAGAAATGCTGACATCGTTTTTGGATGTCAGATAAGAAAATAACCTTATGACGGGGGAGGGTTTAGGCCGTCCTGCAGCCGTGAAGGCAGATAATCCCGGCGGGGTTGCCAGATAGGTCCCGTTCAATTCTTTCAAAAATACCCCGACCCCTTTTGCTTCGGCATGTTTGACGGCAATTTTCATCACGATTTCGGTTGCGGGAGAGGGCTGACCCATTTGAGATCCATCTCCGATGATCTCAACGCTGACCTCTGTGAACGCGCCCAGATTGGATAGGCGCAAGACTTTCTCTGCGCGTTTAACAGCGGCCCCTCCAAAAGCTTTGGCTTTGTCTGCAGCACGGTGACCAATAAAAGTTAAATAAAGACCCGCTCGATACCCATCCGCATAGGTCAAACAGGTTTTGTAATGGGTGGGTCCCGGACGCCCTTTCGCGGGAGAGACTTCAACGCGGTTATCTCCGATTTGGGTGACCTTTACCTCAGAGAAATCGCAGATGACATCGGGTAAAATATAGGCTTGCGGGTCGCCGATCTCATAGAGCATTTGTTCGCTAACCGTGCCGACATTTACGATGCCCGTTGTGCCGGGCGGTTTGGTCGTGACGAAGCTGCCATCCTCTCGAATTTCGGCAATGGGATATCCGATCTCAGCGACATCTCCGGCCAGTTCCCAATCCGTGAAATTGCCACCCGTCACCTGTGGGCCGCATTCCAAAATATGCCCGCAGAGAGAGCCGGATGCGAGTTTGTCCCAATCCTGCTCACCCCATCCAAATTCGTGAATACAGGCGCCCAGCGTCACAGCACTATCAACAACACGGCCTGTAATAATAATATCGGCCC
Organism: uncultured Algimonas sp.; assembly: GCA_964477595.1. Taxonomy (GTDB): domain Bacteria; phylum Pseudomonadota; class Alphaproteobacteria; order Caulobacterales; family Maricaulaceae; genus Litorimonas. The sequence goes on along the minus strand of CAYZGF010000003.1, from coordinate 12,960 downwards.
CTGCCTTGAGAGCTTTCGCAATCGGGAAAGCGCCGAGATAGGCGTTAATCGAGGCAACCTTCTGAGGTGCCGGAAAGGGTACATCCGAAAACATATCGGTGGGTCCGGCGGCGGCTATATCATCTAAATCATCAATTAAATTATCGCCTGTGATGACAGCGACTTTCAGGTCCAATCCTGCTTCCGCAATAATCGTGCGCACGGCCTGACCGCAGGCCTCGGGGTTCACGCCTCCTGCATTTGCAATTAATTTCAGGCCTGTCTCAGATATATCTTTTGCATAGGGCCGGATAACGGCCTCTACAAAATCCCGGGCATATCCACCTGTTTCCGGTGATTTGGTTTTGGCGCGGGCGAGAATGCTCATCGTGATTTCTGCGAGATAATCATAAACGATATAATGCAGATTTATGTCACCGGATTTATGCGCGGCAATGAGTTGCGGTGTCGCCATGGCGCTTTCGCCCCAATAGCCTGAAGCTCCGGCAATATTTATGGTTTTTGACATAGTGTCAGACCCGGAGCTACTGTGGATGCCTGACACCATGCCTTGACACACACGCTTGACTGAATAGTAATTCAATCAAATTGAATAGGCTTCAACTGTTGCAAGTCAAGGCAACAGGCACAGCCGATGCACTCGCGGGGAGAGCGAACGACATGGCATCGGAGCCGGCAGAGACCAAATATATGGCCGCCAGTTCCGATGCTTTGTCATCTTCCACCACCCGACAATCCCGTGTTAGAAAGCGTGAAGACGCCATTATTTCTGCCGCACGGCAAGTCTTCACAACCCATGGATATGGCAAAGCCACTATGGCGATGATTGCGCGAGAGGCCGGCGTCGCGGATGGGACGCTATATACTTATTTCGAGAATAAAAAGGCGCTGGCGAGAGCTGTGATCGCGGATTATTATGCACGCCTGACACAGACTGCGAAACAGGGCGTTGAAAGCCGGCGTACAACACGGACACGCCTGGATTTTTTGGCGCGCCATCACATTACATCCATATTGGAAGAGCGCGGTATTATCGAAATGCTGCCCGTGCTGACGTCCAGCGTGACGGATTATTCGCAAAGCGAGCTATATGGTTTTAACAAAACATATGTCGCCGTTTTCGATGGCTTGATCCGTGAAGGTCGCGCCAGTGGAGACATTCCGGGTGACGCCGATGTGGCGGTCCTCCGCGATATCTTTTTTGGAGCTCTTGATTACGGCGCGAAATCCAGCCTGCTGCGATCTTCCAGGAAAGCTGCGCGTAAGGCTGATATTACGCGGCTCGTCGATCAATTGGTCGCAATGATTGTTGGCTCAAATGTCTCTACAAAGACGCTCGCTGATCGATTGGAAGCTGTTGCAGACCGTGTGGAAACCGCTCTGAATAAATTGGAGACTTAAATGATATCCGTTGAAGACTTCGCGAAAGACGCTGAAAAATGGTTTGCGGAAAACACGCCGCGTGACTTGGATTTTATGCTGCCGCTGACCTTTATGGAGGTCGGAACAGATCAGCAATTTGAGTTTCTGCGCGATTGGCAAAAACAGGTTTATGAGGCGGGATTTCTAGGGGCGGCCTGGCCGTCTGAATATGGCGGCGGCGGCCTAACGGATGCGCATCAATCAGCGGCTACAAAGATCATGCGTGCCCATAATGTACCCATTATGATGAACACGATTGGCCTGTCTTGGGCAGGTCCGCTCATCCTAGATATTGGCTCAGAGGCGCATAAGAAAAAATATATTAAAGGCATTTTATCCGCTGAAGATATTTGGTGTCAGGGGTTTTCTGAACCGGAAAATGGATCGGACCTCGGCAATGCGCAGCTTCGGGCTGTTCGGGACGGGGATGACTATATTCTCAACGGGTCCAAGATTTGGACAACCCATGGGCATTACGGAAAATATATGATCTTACTGGCGCGAACCAATCCGGACGCACCAAATAAATATGCTGGACTTTCCTTTATCCTGACACCGATGGATGTGCCGGGTGTTCGCACGCAAAAGATAAAAAAGCTCACCGGCGAACATGGCTTCACACAGACATTCTTTGAGGATGCCCGCATTCCGGCCGATGGTCTGATGGGTAAAGAAGGCATGGGCTGGAAAATCGCCATGCAGACATTGGAGTATGAGCGTGGCGCGCGCGGCGGACAGGCAGGCGGATATTCGATTACGGAGCCCGATCCGTTGGAGATTTTGAATCTTGCGCGGGAGTCCGGACAAATTGAGGACCCTGTCGTTCAGGATGATTTAATTGATTATATTATCGACGCCCAATCCCTTAATTTAAATGGTCAGCGCGCGAAGATCGGAGCGCTCGTCCGAGATAATCCGGCAGGACTTCCGCTGATGGATAAGCTCGCCAAGACGGAATTTGCACGCGAAATCAATCAATATGCTCTGACCTTACAAGGGACGAAAAGCGCCTATTATGTGGATGAGCCCAATGCGGTTGATGGCGGCTGGTGGCACCGGTCTTACCTGAATGCGTTTTCAGCGACGATTGGAGGCGGGACCTCACAAATCCAACGCAATATTATTGGCGAGCACGTGCTCGGCCTACCAAAGAGCTATTAGATGACATTTGATCCGCAAGCTTTGGGCCGTCTTGGTATCACCGAGGAACAAGTAGAACTCATGGATGTGGCAGAGAATTTCTGCCGTGATAAAACGGATATTGCCTCTGTGAGGGCGTTGATGGCCGGCGAAGGATTGGACAGCTCCGCAGCCAAAGACATAGCGGATATGGGTTGGTTCGGTATTGCTATCCCCGAAGAATATGGTGGTGTCGGCTTATCTATCGCGGAAACCGTGCCTGTGGCTGAACAAATTGGTCGTCGTCTTATGATGGTTCCGTTCATTCCGACCACTATTGCTGCACAGGCTATTTTGACGGGTGGGACTGAAGCGCAAAAAACACATTATTTGCCAAAAATTGTTGCAGAGGGTGGCGCAACACTCGCCCTGTCAGAGGGAAATGGATCTTTTGATTTGACTGACATTACGGCCACAGCCGTTCTAGGGGGCGACGGATACGTCCTGTCGGGAACTAAGGTTTTAGTCGAAAATCTCAATTCAAGTAACGTCATCATTTTAAGCGCGAAGGTTGATGGCGCTGTATCTTTATTTGTTTTTAATACGGATTTGATTCCAACATCAGCTATACGTCGAGAGATACTGATTGATGAGACAAAGCGCAGTTACACGGTTGAACTAGACGGTCTGACTATACCCGAAACCGCGCTTATGGACGCAGGGAAGACGAAGGCGGCGTTGCAGCGTATCGATTTAACGGCGATCCTTCTCTCATCTGCAGAACAGGTCGGCGGGGCGCAATCCTGTATTGACTACACAGTTGATTATCTGAAAACGCGCAAACAATTCGGCAAACTCATTGGGTCTTACCAAGCGTTGAAACACACCATTGTCGACGCCTATGTCGGCTATGAAAAAGCCCGCAGCCTTCTCTATGCGGCAGCGCATAGTTTTGAAGAACAAGGCAAAGGTGAAGTTGCTACACGTATGGCGGCTGTCGGCGCCGGGCGTGCGCTCTCCTTCGCCGCAGATCGCGCCATTCAATTCCATGGCGGTTTTGGTTTTACATATGACTGCGACGCACAGCTCTATCGCCGCCGCGCGATTTTCCATGACAGCCTGTTTGGAAATACACGGTGGCAGAAAAAGAAACTGGCTGGATTATTATTCAATTAATTGTGCATTTGCGGCGGGATTGTCAAAGCATTGGAAAGGCGTAAGGTCTAATGATGATCTTTTCGCGTCTCAAATATAGTTTGGCTGGCCTGACCATCCTGCTCGCCGGGTGCGGTGACACAATCGAGATCGCGCCTGCTCCAGTATCATCCGTAGACCCGGCAGGCCCTTTTGCTCAGTCTCATGTGACGTTGGATTTCATAGGCCCTCAGACATCTGAGACGAGCGCTCCAAACCCCTTCACGGAGATGGAGTTACAGCTCATTTTTTCTCAGGGAGACTTGGATATTCCTATCCGGGGTTATTTCGCGGCCGACGGAAACGCAGCTGAGACAAGTGCCAGCTCCGGTAATATCTGGCGGGCACATTTTTCGCCTCCAACAGGGGGCGAATGGAGATGGTCAGCAAAATTATCCGGCCCGGCGGGAGAGATGGATTTAGATCGAACAGCAGGAACCATTAGGGTTGAGAAAGCTGCCCCTGTTCTAAGAACGGAAGGTCGCCATTTCCGTTTCTCTGACGGTCAGTATTTCTTGAAGGGCGGCGCAAATTCTCCTGAAAACCTTTTGGGATATGTGGATTTCGACGGAACCTACCGAACAGATACACAAATGCGAAGCGGCGAAAGCAATGCGACCGATACGGTTTTACACAGTTACGCCCCCCATATGTCTGACTGGCGTGCGGGTGATCCGGTTTGGAAAGATGGAAAAGGTAAAGGTCTGATTGGCGCTATCAATTATTTATCTGATCAAGGGTTGAATGCCGCTTATTTCCTCACCTTCAACATTGGCGGTGACGGGAAGGATGTTTGGCCTTTCGCTGATCACGAAGACTTCACCCGCTTTGACGTGTCGAAACTGGATCAATGGAATATCGTGTTTGATCATATGATGAAACGCGGAATTATGATTCATATTGTGCTGCAAGAAACGGAGAATGAACTCACCATGGATGGCGGTGATACGGGTGCCATTCGAGAGCTTTATTTCAAAGAACTTATCAGCCGTTTCGCCCATCACCCGGCACTTGTCTGGAATTTGGGTGAAGAAAACGGACCCGTTTTCTGGCGACCTGAAGGGCAAACAGATGATCAAAGACGCGACATGGTGCGTGCGCTCACACGACTTGATCCTTATGATCACCCCATCGTTTTGCACACACATTCTGAACCTGCGGATAAAGACCATATCTTAGACCCGCTGCTGGGGTTTGAAGGTTTGGACGGGTTGAGCTTTCAGGTCAGCGACAGACGCAAAGTAAATGCGGAGACACAGAAGTGGCTCTCACAATCTCAAAATACTGATCAACCTTGGTTGATTGCCATGGATGAAATCGGGTCTTGGCATACCGGGGCACGGCCGGATTCGGTCGATCCGACACATGATAGTCTGCGACGACATGCGCTTTGGGGTCATTTATTCGCCGGTGGCGCAGGCGTTGAATGGTATTTCGGCGGATTGCATGAAGCCAATGACTTGAAATCAGAAGATTGGCGCAAGCGTCAAAACCTCTGGTCCCAGACGCGTGTAGCACTTGAGTTTTTCAAGGCGCATTTGCCCTATTGGGAGATGGGACCTTGTGGCGGCGTGATTGACCGGGCGGATAGTTATTGCTTTGGCAGAGACGGTTTATACGCGATTTATCTCATTGAAGGTGGGACAGGTATTTTGTCTTTGCCGGAAGGTAGCGGCACTTGGGATGTGGACTGGTTTGATCCGATAATAGGTGGAGACTTAAAGCATGGCACAAGGGACGTCGTGGAGGCAGGGTCATGGATTGAGCTCGGCTTCTCGAAACCGAATGATGGTCGCGACCGCGTTGTGTTATTGAGGCGTCAGAAATGAGCGAAGGTGCCATCCGCCTCAGTGTGTTTTTGGGCATCCTCATTTTAATGGGCGGGCTGGAAACCCTTTTTCCAGCACGCGACCGCGTTCAGAAAAGGTCTTCCCGCTGGATTACGAATTTCGGCCTTGTCGTGATTGACACTTTGGTCATTCGATTGCTTTTTCCGGTGATTGCTGTGGGTGCTGCATTCTGGGCGGCCGGGCAAGGTTGGGGCCTTTTAAATTTTGTCGCTTTACCGGGTTGGGTAAGCGTTCTCATTGCCGTGATTTTACTCGATATGATGATTTACTGGCAACATGTCGCCTTTCACCGCATTCCGGTGCTCTGGCGTTTGCATAAAGTGCATCATGCGGATCGGGATTTAGATGCCAGCTCCGGGCTCAGATTTCATCCGGTCGAGATCATAATTTCGATGATTTATAAAATGGCTATTGTCGTCCTCTTGGGTGCACCTGTTCTGGCTGTTATTATATTTGAAATCCTATTGAATGCTTGCGCGATATTTAACCATGCAAATGTCCGCATTCCGAAATGGGTGGAACGTCCCTTGCGGCAGGTGATGGTAACGCCTGCGCTGCACCGGATTCATCACTCAGTCATTGAGCGGGAAACGAATACGAATTTCGGATTTTCCGTTATCTGGTGGGACAAGATATTTAAGTCATATACTGACCAACCGCAGGGTGATCTCACCCTCGGATTAAATGAATATCAGTCGGATGCCCCGTCAGGACTATGGTGGAGTTTAACTGCGCCGTTTAAGCGCAATTAAATTATTCAACCGTGACAGATTTCGCGAGGTTGCGCGGTTGGTCCACATCTGTGCCCAAGGCCACAGCTGTGTGATAGGCCAGAAGCTGCATCGCAATTGTTGTCAGGAGTGGCGCGATAAATGGATCTGATGAGGGCACTTGGATCAAATCATCCGCCATGGCCGCACCGGCTTTTGCCCCTGCTGCATCCGTGACCAAAGTGACTCTCGCTCCGCGACTGGCCACTTCTTGCAGATTGGAAATCGTCTTCTCGTAAAGTTCATCCATCGGTGCCAGAACAATAACGGGTGTCCCGTCTTCGATCAGCGCGATTGGCCCATGCTTTAATTCGCCCGCTGCGTAACCTTCGGCGTGAATATAGGCGATTTCTTTAATCTTAAGCGCGCCTTCAAAGGCAATCGGGACTTGCGCGCCGCGGCCCAAATAAAAGGCAGAACGTGCCGGGGCGAGCGTCTTTGCCATGGCTGCAATCGGTTCGTCCAATTCCAAGGACTCCGAGATAAGGCGCGGTACGGAAATCAATTCCGCCGTCAAACGCAAGAGCTCTTCATCGCTGATAGTCCCGCGTGTTTGTGCTGCAGAAAGCGAGAGGGCTGCTAATGCCGTCAGCTGTGCAGTGAAAGCTTTCGTTGACGCCACACCGATTTCCGGTCCGGCATGGATCGGCATGGCAACATCGGCTTCGCGGGCCATTGTTGATGTCATGACATTTACGAGCGCTGCCGTGGTCAGACCGTTTTCTTTGCAATATCGAAGGGCGGCTAATGTGTCGGCGGTTTCACCGGATTGGGAAATCGCGACGAAAAGGGATCGTTCATTGATGACCGGGCGGCGGTAACGGAATTCTGAGGCCACATCGATATCAACGGCGAGGCCCGCAACTTGCTCGAACCAATATTTCGCAACAGCGCCTGCGTAATAGGCTGTGCCGCAGGCAATTAAGATGACGCGATCAAATTTGGTGAAATCCAATGCCGCTGCCAGATCGGTTCCTCGCACCGGACGCGTGCGTTGATTGTCCAGATAATGTGTCAGTGTGCGGGTTACGATTTCGGGTTGCTCGTAAATTTCCTTGAGCATGAAATGCGGATATTGACCCTTCTCGGCGATGGCAGGTCCGCCTTTGATGATAGTAATTTCGCGCGTCACAGGATTGTCGTTCTCGTCGAAAATCTCGTAGCTTTCGGGGCGGATTATGGCCCAATCACCTTCTTCCAGATAGATAAGCTGATTTGTAAGCTGCGCCATGGCCATCGCGTCAGAGCCCAAGAAGTGCTCTGTTCCGTCCGGGCCGATACCGAGTGCAAGCGGAGATCCGGCACGTGCGCAATAAATCTCATCCGGATTATCATCAATGATCAACCCAAAAGCATAGGCGCCTTTCAATCGTTTTAATGTTTCCGCAAATGCATCTTTCGGCGAGAGACCTTTGTCGAGTTCGATATCGACCAAATGGGCGACGACCTCTGTATCTGTATCGGTTTTAAACTCCCGCTCACCTGCGAGTTCTTTTCTCAGGTCGAGATAGTTTTCAATAATACCGTTATGAACGACGGCGACGCGACCGGACCGATGCGGGTGAGCATTGGTTTTATTCGGAACGCCATGTGTCGCCCAACGTGTGTGGGCAATGCCGACTTGGCCATCCAGGGCTTTTTCAGAGATCCGGGCTTCCAAATGACGGATTTTGCCTTCGGCGCGGCGACGACCAAGAGATCCATTTGTAAGCACAGCGATACCGGAGCTGTCATAGCCGCGATATTCCAAACGCTTGAGGCCATCTACCAGACGGTCCGTGACCAGGCTTCGACCTGCAATTCCAATAATCCCGCACATAAATTTCGCCCTTTAAAATCCAACGGCAAATTTAGCACCCCGTCAGTCTTGGAGAGGCATAAAGCCTCCCTTAAGGACAAAATCAAGGCGTGATTTCGGTATATTCGGGGCGAGATGACCCTTGTATGAATTATGCGTCGACAGTGTCGTCGATCTCGGCACTCCATTCCCCGCGACTTGCAAGACCGTTCATGCGCGCGCGGTGGTTGAATGCGGCCTGGGCAGCGTCATAATTGGCAGGGTCACCTTTCCAGGCAAACAGTGCGGATTGCTGCAATGCGCGGCCATAAGAATAGGTCAATTTCCATGGGAAACCGCCAATTTTATTCATCATGTCGAGATTGCGAGTCGCTTCCTCGTTTTCTTGTCCGCCGGACAGAAATGCGATCCCCGGCACTGCAGACGGGACCGTGTCTTTCAAGACCTTGATCGTGCGTTCCGCAATTTCTTCGCGAGACGGTTGAACCGCACATTTTTTACCCGCGACGACCATATTTGGTTTCAAGATGGTCCCTTCCAGCGCGACACCTTGCTCATAAAGTTCTGTGAACAATGAATTGAGTGTCTTCTCAGTAACCTCATGACAGCGTTCAACGGAGTGATGACCGCCCATCAAGACTTCAGGTTCGACAATCGGGACGATTCCCGCTTCTTGGCAAAGCGCTGCATAGCGGCCCAGGGCATGATTATTGGCTTTCAATCCCCCGCGAGACGGGGTCATGCCGACATATTGATCCGGATGGGAAATCTCGATGACAGCCCGCCATTTTGCGAAACGTGCGCCAAGTTCGTAATATTCTGCCAAGCGCTCGCGCAATCCGTCCAAGCCTTGTGTAATTGTTTCTCCCGGACGCCCGGCCAGCGGGGTAATGCCTTTATCGACTTTAATGCCCGGAATGGCGCCTGCATCCTGAATCAGCTTGACGAAAGGCGTGCCGTCCTTGGCGGATTGACGAATGGTTTCATCAAACAAAATCACGCCGCTAATATGGTCATTCATGGCCGGTTGGGTGCGGAACAACATTTCACGCCAATCGCGACGGTTTTCCTCAGTATTTTCCGTATTGATCGACGCCATGCGCTTCCCGATCGTGCCTGTGCTTTCGTCAGCAGCCAAAATTCCCGTGCCGGGCTCGACCATTTTGACCGCGATTTTGTTTAAAGCTTCAAGATCCATGATGCGCTCCGTAACTAGGATTTAGGTTTTAAAATTTCGACGCCGGGCAGGGCTTTGCCCTCCATCCATTCCAGGAAGGCCCCTCCGGCAGTTGAGATGAAGGTAAAGTCGTCAAGCACATCGGCGAGGGCTAGCGCTGCAACCGTGTCCCCACCGCCTGCGACAGCGATTATTTTATCTTTGCGGCAAAGCTTTGCGGCATATTTTGCACACTCAACCGTTGATGTGTCAAAAGGTGTAAGTTCGAATGCACCCAGCGGGCCGTTCCAGATGAGCGTCTCAGATGCATCCATGGCGTCCAAAATGGCAGAGACCGTGTCGGGTCCTGCGTCCAGGATCATTTCATGCGGCGCGACATCATCTAATCCGCAAACACGGCTTTCTGCATGGGCTTTAAATTCTGTGGCGACCACGACATCGACGGGTAGGACGATCCGGCAGTTCTCTTTTTCCGCAGCCGCCAGAATGTCTAGGGCTTTGGCCTTGAGGTCTTTCTCACACAGAGAGGCGCCGACATCATGGCCTTGCGCGAAGAGAAAGGTATTCGCCATGCCGCCACCAATGACGAGCGTGTCGAGGCGCGAGACGAGATTTTCGAGAAGATCAATCTTTGTGCTGACTTTGGCTCCGCCGACAATGGCCATAACGGGTGTTTTGGGATGGTCCAGCGCAGCCGCCAGATGATCCAGTTCACGTTCCATAGCCAGACCCGCAAAAGACGGCAGATATTCGCCGACGACAGCGCTACTGGCGTGATTGCGGTGCGAAGCAGAGAAAGCGTCCATGACGAACAGATCGCCGAGGCTGGCGAGGAATTGCGCCATCTTCGGATTTCCGTCTGTTTCCATTGAAGAGAATCGGGTGTTCTCGACAAGGACGATCGCGTCTTGATCCAGTTCTGCGATGGCGTCCGCGCTGGGGCGTTCAATGAATGTAACGGTTTTGCCTATAATTTTTTCAAGAGCCGGCACAATAAAGCGCAGCGACATGTCAGGGTTGGGTTCACCCTTAGGACGGCCAAAATGTGAGAGCAGAACGATTTTGGCACCCTTATCTTGCAGATATTGAATCGACGGGAGGGCGGAACGGATACGCGTATCATCGGAAATGCTGCCGTCTTCACTTCGCGGAACATTGAAATCCACGCGGACGAGCGCGGTTTTGCCGTTTAATTCGGCTGTTTCCAATCGGGTAAAGCTCATGCGGCTAGGTCCATTTTTGTGCCCATCTCGCGGGCGACATCAATCATGCGGTTCGCAAATCCCCACTCATTATCGTACCAAGCGATAATTTTGACGAGGTCGCCATCCATATCTTTGGTGAGGAGAGAGGCGAAGGTTGCGCTGTTCGGATCATGGTTCAGATCAGAACTGACCAGCGGGTTTTTGGAATAACAAATGATGCCTTTCATCGGGCCTTTGGCGGCCTCTTCCATGACGGCATTGACCTCTTCGGCAGAGGTTTTCATTTCCGGCTGGAAGGCCAGATCAACCATGGAAACATTGGCCGTCGGGACGCGAACGGCTGACCCTGAGAGGCGGCCTTGAAGCTCCGGTATAACAAGACCAACGGCTTTGGCTGCGCCTGTGGAGGTCGGAATCATATTCAATCCGGCGGCGCGGGCGCGGTAGAGATCCTTGTGAGAATTATCCAAAATGCGCTGATCCTGCGTATAGGCATGAACGGTCGTCATAAAACCACGCCGAATGCCGACGGTTTCCATGAGGACTTTGGCGACAGGCGCTAAGCAATTGGTTGTACAGGATGCACAGGATACAACGGTGTCCGCTACCGTGAGATCGCCATGATTGACGCCGTAAACGATGGTTTTATCGACATCTTGTCCGGGAGCTGAAATTAAAACGGCCTTCGCCCCCGCCTCTAGGTGAGGTTGAACACCCTCTTTCGACCGGAAAATGCCGGTACATTCCATGACAATATCAACGCCCATGCCGCCCCAATCGACGGCACCCGGATCGCGGTGGTGGCTCATGGCGACACGCTTGCCATTATATTCGATAAAGCCGTCCCCGACCTCGACATCATGACCAAAGCGGCCATGCACACTGTCATAGCGCAGGAGATGCGCGGATGTCTCGACGGCACCGGGAGAATTGATCGCAACCAATTCGACATCTTTGATGTCATACTCAACCAGCGCCCGCGCGACGAGGCGTCCAATTCGACCAAAGCCGTTAATTCCGATTTTTATCGTCATGTCCGTCCAATTTCATCAACGTTTAAGGGGTCTAAAAATCTCGCACCCCATGGGCAGAGCTGTCTAACAAGTCAACATAATCCCCTTGTCCTTCCGCAATTTGCGGGCCATTCTATGTATAAATTTGTGACTTTAGGTGAATTAGATGAATGACAGCGCTGACATAAAATCTGCCAAGGCCGCCTTAGACAGTTCGGTTGATTCTCTCGAAGCCAGCGTGGGTCAACTCCTGTCCCGAATGAAGACATTGGAGGCAGGTGCGAATGACAGCGAAGCCTTCCGCGAAGACCGTGCTAAACTGGCCGGACAGTTGGATGAGATGGCAGCGCAAGCGGAAGCGGCGAAAACGCAGCTCGCGTCACGCGAAGCGGAATTTACAAAACTCACGCAAGAGAGCGAGGCGGAGTTGGACCGTGTTATGACATTTGTTCGCGGCGCTTTGGAACGGTCTCTTTAAGATTACGGTTTGGATTTAGGGCTTCATAATGGGCGGGCAGAAGGAGCGAGTATAAAATGGGTAAAGTCAGCCTGGATATAAATGGTCGCAAATATGCGATGGGGTGCGAAGACGGTGAAGAAGAGCGCCTGCTCCGCTTGGGTCAAAAGCTGGATGACCGTGTGACACAAATGGCCAATCAATTTGGCCAAATCGGGGACCTACGTCTACTCGTCATGGCGGGCATTACAATGATGGATGAAGTCGAAGATACGATGGAAAATCTGGACTTGCGCGTCGATGCCCGCGCTGCAGGCCTGCGCAAAGAACGCGACGCGGCAACCCTCGCAAGCGCGAAAAGCCAAGCGGAAGCGGCGAAGGCGTTGAGCGCGGCGGCAAAACGGATTGAAGGCTTAGCGGCGAAATTGCAGGGGTAGCTAAATTGGAGTGGAGCACGACGCTGTTTAGAAAATATTTAGTGCGCAAACTGCGGGGAGATAAATTTGAAATGGGGTGGGACATCTAGTGTATACGATCCCGGGAATCCTTGGCCTGCTCGTTCTTTTCTTCAGTATGTATCTACTTATGTTGGCAGTTTGGACCATGGTTCAACGACCTGTTAGATATGGAGTTTTTCTGAAAAGGACAGGTGTTGCTTTCTTGGCTCTATTTGTTGGTATGTGTCTTGTGTACATTGGTATGTCCTCGTCCAGTTAGCAGTTATGACCCGAATTCAAAACTAATACATCAAACTAAGTAACTTTCGTGACTAATATTGTTGCTGTGGATTTCCAATCAGACTTAATCCCGAACTACGGCCTTAGTTTGGCTTAAAAGATCTAATTTTTTCAGGTGGTTATAAAATTATTCAAGAGATGCGTCCTCACTTTGGGTTTTGTACCGCATATTAGTCTCGTTCTCTCAAACATGGGACAAGTAAGATATCGACTTACCG
>CAYZGF010000002.1:0-31960 GCA_964477595.1 uncultured Algimonas sp. | reverse complement strand
GATCATTTTACCGGATGGTTTCCATCTATGGACCCATAAAGAGTTATGTCGAAAACACATTAAAGACAGGCTTTCAGACCCGGGATATGTCACCCTAGTGCGAGATGCTGAAACTCAAACCTTATTAGGCCTACTGCATTCGAGAATGGGAACGGTAAAAAGGATTTTCGAGAGTGAGGAATGGTCGAACCCCTTATTATTTAGCCAACATTCCGATGACACGATACGGGACAAGCCCGGCCGTTTTTATGAGAAAGTGAAATATCATTTCGGACTAAAACCAACTGATCCGATCATGACCATATCCGCCCAGATCTTAAGTCCGGAGATACAAGGAAGTGAGGTGTTTTATGACATGATGAAATCCATGGCGCTTCAAATAGACCCCGAGCATACAGTCTTGCCGTTACTGTCAGAAATTCCACCCTATGGGACGGCCCATATTTTAAATACGGCGTTTACCGAACGCCTTGTTTTCGGTGTGTTAAAGAATGATCATCCGGTAGTGTTTTCGTCTCAAACGTCACAAGCGCTATTTCCTTTCATCAGTCAAAAAGCCCATTGGCATCATGCGATAAGAGGAGCCGTTCGCAATAAGCGAAATTACCGTAAGAACTTCTTTGTGCCTCTGCCAACAGATTGCGCATCCGTCACGGTCCGCCCAAATGGAAAACTGGGATTGGCCGCTTTCGCAACCGATGACATACCCGCTAATACGCGGATCGCTGTTTTCACAGGCGAAACCTACAAGTCAGAAACGGCATTAGGCTTGCCGGAAATCATGCGGGACCATGCGATCCAGACGGGGCCGGAAGAGTATGTATTCGGCCATAAAGGCTTAGCCCATTGCTTGTGCCATTCCTGCGACCCGAATTGCGGGATTCGCGATTTGACCGAGGTTTTTACCGTAAGAGATATACAGACGGGTGAGCAATTAACTTGGGACTATCGATGCTCGGAAAATTCAAACTGGGCTTTAGAAAATTGTTTATGCGGTACAGACAGGTGTACGGGTAGGGTCGCAAATTTCGATAGCTTGCCAGCTGAAATGAAAGCCGAATATATATCTAAATCGATGGTATCAGAGTGGATTATTAGCAGCCTATCAGACTAATTATCCGCACCAACCAACTCGACCGTATGATCCCCCAAGAGGCTGAGGAAGCCATAATGCTGGTCCAGCAAGCGCGTCGGCGTGTTACGGGTTGGATCTGTTTTCAATTCCAGTTTCAATATCGTTTGGTCACGTATCATGGCCAAATCTTCTTTCAATGTACTTGCCGTAATACCTAAATCCGTTGCCTGCTGATTGAAGCTTTGCAAAGGCGAATTAATATATTTTCGAAGGTTCAGCAAACGACTCTCAGAGAGTCCCGATAATAACAAAAACATTTTCTTCAAACGCAATTCATCAAATATTCCGGACCGGAACAACCATGCCAAAGCAAATGGGAACGATGCTAATTCGATCTTAATATGATTGAACGGAACCCAATCAATGTTATTTTCGTCGCCTAGATAATCGAAAGATAGAAACGTGCTCTCATGCCCGGGGTTCAAGAAGCCAACAGACATGCCGTGATGGATTCCATATTTAAGACAATGATTGACGAAAAAGGGGTGGTCCTGCACCCGCTCAGCACGGCATATATGTGTGTAGTTTAAAGCCCGACCGGGATTGGCGTAAACCAAAGGTGATAATTCATCCAAATGGGCGTTTTGCATATAGCTGACCAGACATTCATCCGGTAAATTCCAATTGACCGAGATGATATCCAGAATATCGCCCTTTTCCGATAATTTGATCTGACTCGTGGTACAAAACTCATATGTGAAATCGGGGAAAATATCTTCAAAGACTCGGTTTTGAAACGCGGCGAATTCTAAATTGCCTTCCGGTGAAACCGGAGTGTTTTTGGCCATGCGTAAAATTTCGTCCAGGGACTCGGACGCAAGCAGTTTCTTAATGGCATTTTTGAACTGGCGTGAAACTCCGCTCATCGTATCCCTATATCCGATGTCCGATCTCAGGCTTTCTGAAATCCTGATAAGCACCCACATGCAGATCAGGCTTATTGCATCGCATACTGAAACGGTGATGGGAAGGATGGATTGCGTCAGAAATTCGTCGGTCTGGTGGGCGATACTGGGATTGAACCAGTGACCCCTACAATGTCAATGTAGTGCTCTCCCGCTGAGCTAATCGCCCGTCCAGACCTGAACGATGAAGCGGTTAGCAGGCAGCTATCCGCGTTCGGGAAACGGCGATATACGCAAGCTCTATCAGAGTGGCAAGCCCTAATACTGACGGAAACGCAGCGTCTTTGAAACAGCTATGCCGCGATTAGTCTGTCGACCTCATCAACCAGCTGACGCAGGTGTACGGGTTTGGATAGAACCGTCTGATTATTCACGTCTTGATCGCTCATAGCGACCGCCGCAAAGCCCGTAATGAACATGATTTTAATACCGGGAGAGAGTGTTTCCGCTTGTTTGGCAAGCTCTATACCGTCAATTCCCGGCATCATAATATCCGTCAGAAGCATATCAAATGCACCATCAGCGAATTTCAACGCGCGCAAAGCGCGTTCTCCATCCGCGCAGGCAATCACATGGTGACCTGCTTTTTCGAGGGCCTTTTCAAAAAACCGACGCATTCCGTCATCATCTTCAGCATATAAGATTGTCGCCATGGGTCTTTTTCCGGTCATGTTTCATTTTGGGCTTAATCCATACACATGCAATCAGCCCGCCAATATGCATCACTTTAGGGCTGCAAACTTAAAAATGTCTGACGACGCGCCGGATTTTGCCGTCTATAGTCAAAAAGATGCGATTCAGACACAAATCAAAAGCTGAAAACTTGGATGCCTTTGGCAAAGGCCATGAGATTGATCAGCCTACCGATTGGCGCGCAGGCGTCATTTTTGCATCGCCGCATTCCGGCGCACTCTATCCGTCAGAGCTCTTGAGCCGTTCAAAACTATCCGCCCATCAACTTCGTCGCAATGAAGACATATTCATTGACCACTTGTTTCGCAGCGCTGTCATTGCCGGCGCCCCCTTCCTTCGTGCCCTTTTTCCGCGCGTAATCGTCGACGTAAATAGAGCCGCAAGTGAACTGCCGCCGGAATGGGAGGAGCTGATCAACACTTCAGATACCGTCCAATCGACACCGCGAGCCGCAGCAGGGTTGGGGGTTGTTCCGACATATTTATCTGAAAATCTGCCGATTTATTCCCGCTTACCTGACATTGAAGATGTTTCGAACCGACTGACCCAACTATATTATCCTTATCACGCAGCCTTGCGAGAATTATTGCAAACGTCATTAAGCCGTTTTGGGCGTGCGCTCCTTGTGGATTGTCATTCTATGCCCGGATTTGCACCCATGGGATCACGCCGTCCCGATATCATTCTGGGCGACCGATTTGGGACCTCTTGTCATTCTGATACGCTGGCTTTGTTTAGGGAGCTCTTCACGCAGGCCGGTTATAGTGTCGGTATTAACTATCCTTATGCGGGCGGCTATACGACCACACATTACGGACAACCGGATGAAGGCGTCGAAGCCATCCAAATCGAAGTGAACCGGGATTTATACGTTAATCCGGTCACGCTTTCACCAAAATCCGGCTATGTTCAGCTGACCGAAGACTTGCGTCATATTACCCGAGAAATCGTTGCGGCCGCGATTCCGCAAGATATAGCGGCACAGTAAAACTCTCAATTTCCCGCAACAGGCGAAAATCTGGCACAAGACTTGCTCTCCTAAAAGGCGAACAGATGATTAGCTTTCGGGGATTTCCTATGACCAGTGATATTGACCTCCATGTCGGCAAACGCTTGCGCCGCCGCCGCCGCCTATTGGGGCTGACCCAACAAACTCTGGCGGAAGAAGTCGGGATTCGATTCCAACAAATTCAGAAATATGAATGTGGTGCAAACCGTGTTTCGGCGGCTAGGCTTTTTGAGTTGTCAGAGGCTTTATCTGTCCCAATTCAATATTTTTACGAGGGCTTGGGGTCTCAAGACCCACTTTCAGGCGAAGTTGATCCGGATGTCATTGCGCCCGATGTGCTCTCACGGAAAGAGACAATGGACCTTGTCCGGGCCTATTACGCGATGGATGATGCACCGCGGAAACATCTGTTGGATCTCGCGAAATCGCTTGAGCAGGCCAATAAACCTAGCCTGCGCCTTGTTGCGCAATAGACACTCCGGGCGCAGACTGATAGCTGCGCCCCATGACCCTATCTTCTGAAATCGGGAAACGCCTCGATCACTTTGTCAGTCTGTCCGACATAGCGCGCGAAATTACCTTGCCTCTATTCGCTGACCCAAAGGGTATTGTGAACAAAGCAGAAGGCACGGCTTATGACCCTGTGACCCAGGCAGATATAGACGCGGAAGATGCATTACGCGAATCCATTCGCAAAGCTTTCCCGGATGATTCCATAGAAGGCGAAGAACGCCCCGACCATATCGGATCAAATGATTTTTCTTGGACATTGGACCCGATTGACGGAACCCGAGCCTTTGTCGCGGGTGTCCCCGTATGGAGCACGCTGATTGCGCTCTCTCATGCAGGAAATTCGGTTCTGGGGATGATTGATCTGCCTGCTCTGGATACAAAATATATGGGGCGGACGGATTCTGAGGAACGCCGCGCTTGGGTGGAGCGTCCTATTAATCCAAAGAACTCTCTGGCGACACGTGACTGTCCCGAAATACGAGATGGCATTTTAGGCTGCACGGCTCCCTTTGGTATGTTCCGACCGGGTGAATTGGCGGCTTTTAAAATCATTGGGTCAGGGACAAAATTTATGCGGCTCGGTTTAGATGCACTGGGATACGGCCTTATCGCTGAGGGGCGAATGGATATTATCGTCGAAGCCGGAATGAAGCCTTGTGACGTTAGGGCGCTGATCCCAATCGTAGAAGGCGCAGGCGGTCGGCTGACAAATTGGGAAGGCGGAAGTGCGGCAGACGGTGGACGCGTTGTCGCCGTCGGAGATGCTGGATTATTACCGGAACTCTATACTTACCTTGGCAGAGCGCTGGACGATTAAGTCTTCGCCCTACTCACAGGCATACATATAGTTGCCACATGTCTTCATAAAGTGGACCACAGAGCCATTGGCGCTTTGGATGCGGAACGCTTGGCGATCACGATCATTTGTCGGCAGGATGGAGTACTCATAGTGGTGCTGCTTACCCAGACCCAACAGGCCGCGCGTTCCAACCGGCAGAACCTCTTCGCTGAACATATAAGGCTGTGCGTCCGCCCATCCATTGGAATAGCCCATGGATTTAAACAGATAGTTCAAATAGGCCTTATCCGTGGCGTTGTCATTATAACGCGCATCCAACTTCTCATAGAACTGTGTTGGGGTCAGGCCGTGGCTATCGCCAAATTCCGGCATCGTGCCAAGGCGCGGCATTTGCTTTGGGGTACTATTAGTCGGAACGTTAAAGATCGCAACGGAGGACTCACCGCACAGGTTCAGGTTAGTAGATGGTATAATCACCTCACTAACCTCAGCGATCAACTTCTCTTCAACGTTGGCAATAACATCAGGCGTGACTGTCTCAACAACCTCGACAATTTGGGCCGGGGTTTGAGTTTCGACCTGCGCTGGTTCTTTCACTGGCGGGATGGCCGCAATTTTGGGCGTTTTAACAGGTTTTGGCGCGCTTAAGACTTGGCGATCTTCGACAGGACCCAATGTATTGGCTGATGGACTGATCCGGCGGAGCAAACCACTGGCCGTGTTCTGGTCGAATTTGACGCGTAGCTGCAAATAAGCGCCTTTGCGTGCATATTCGGCAGCTTCGAAATCTTTGTCTTTAAAACCTTGGACATTATAGCCGGCGCTCAGCCAGACATTATCAACCGGAGACACACCGATGCTGGGTCCCCAAGAATAGGCTGTGCCTGTGTCTTTGCTTGTGAGCACAGAACCGCGAAGTCCGAGATCAATACGTTCCGTCACATCATAGCGGGTTTCCGCGCCAACAAGATGTGTCCAGTTGGAGAGTGTTTTATCGGCAACTTGTGTTTTAACATATTTGGTGCCGACATTTGTCGAAAGCTGCCAACGGTCAGATACCATTGTATTCATCGCCGCATTATTCACCAGTTTTGTCGTATTAATATCATTGAGCGGCTGCGAATTGACGATGTCGAAACGGTTAAAGACGACAGTATCTTCATTGCGGGGACGCCAAGACGCGCCAATCCGCGCTTCATAATGCTTATCTGTTCCCAAAGCACCCGTTGCATCAGAGATGCGCCCACGCGCTGTTGCAGCGAGAGATAGCGTATCTGATAAATCCCGCGCAACGGAACTGGACAAGACCCAGGTCTGATCATCATCATTGTCCCGGACTTCAACACGCGCAGACGCACTCATTTTCTCATTCCGATAAGCCGTTCCAACATAAATGGATTGGAAATCTTCATTGGCTTCGACAGGCGATATAACAGCGTCAGGCGCAACCTGAACGAAGTCCGCTTCTTCGCGTAACATCCGCCGCGCGCGTACACCGACTTGGCCTGAAAGTTTATCTGTCAAACGCACGGATTGATCCAATCCGACCGTTGCACCCAAGCGACGCCCACTTTCATTGGATAGATTGTCTGCGGCAACGGTTGCCGTACCACCTGACCAAGGCGTCGCGGAGACACCCAATGTCGTATTCGCAGATTCTTGTCCGCCGCCATTTAAAATTTCATGACGCATATTAATGGTCGCGAAGTTTCCGACACGTTTATCAACGCCCAACATCAAGCGCTGAGGCTGTGCAGATACGTCGTCCTGTCCGCTGATCGGCGTTTCGGCAGAGGCCTGAAGTGTGAGGCCATGCTTGCTGATATCATAAGACGCCCGCGCAACGGCCAGAAGTGATGTGCGGTCATCACCATTCACAAGATCGTCCTCAGTGATGCGCAAACCAACGGCTGCGTCCAATTTCGTTCCGTCTTGCGTGGCTAAAATTTCGCCACTGGTCCGGGCGTCACCGGTTTCCAAGTTTTCTTCGCGGTAGGCTTCGACTTCCAACTGACGTGTTGAGCGACGGCCTGTTTCAGCGTCATTATTCTCTTGCAATTTAACCGTACCACGTGCGCCATAACGACGGACACCGTTTGTATTGGACGCACGTTGCCCCAGACCAAACCCGCCGTCTTCCTCACGGAAATAGGCTTCGGCAAGTACAGATTCAGATGTATGTACAAGCTCAAGAAGTTTGGCATCTGCCACCCCCTCACCATCACCGGATTGATCCGTGACCGCATATTCAGCGCGAAGCTCCGTCGAGTCAGTAACCTGCGCGATAACATCAATGCCGATTTGATTGGACTTGACGCCAGCCGCCAATGCGCTGCCATTTTCATGGGTGAAGGTTGATCCGACCTGAACCTTATTGTCTAGAATTTGTGCCTGTACCCGGCCACCCGCTGTTACATTGCGTTCAGCATCTTCAGATGTTTCATAATCGACAACAATAACATTCGGGTTGAAATTCGCATCTGTTGCATCAACCGGAAGACGGAAAATGATCTCACCCGTGAAATAATCGAGCGTGTAATCGAGATAGCGAACAAGTGTTCGTGTTTCCAAAATAATATCAGGACGCACACGGTCACGGGTTTCAACCGTAATCTCTTCGGATTGCGGCAGAACGCGGTCATTTGACAGGCGGTAAGGTCCGGACAAGCCTTCAGCCGCTATTTCGTCTTTAACAAAACCCTGATTGGTTTCAGCTGCAAATCCAAGAACCTGAACCTTATCGCCAATATATTCAGCCTTCAGCCCTGTGAGCTTTCGGTTATAGCTTGTGAGGCGACCTTCCGTGACATTTGTGTCGAAATCACCAAACAAGGCATAGGCTTGGCGCTTTTCCAATTTAATGAAAAGCGGGTAGCGGGAAACGCCTTCAAATTCTTGGTACGTCCGGTCACCATAGAGCGTATAATAGGCATTAGGGTCAATTTCACCTTCAAAGCCGGTATCACGATTTCCGCGACGCTTATCCGTGTCGACAGCCAGCGTCATCAGCCAATTTCCTTTGACCATACCTTTGGCAAAAAACGCGACACGACCATCTGTCACAACATCATCTGCATCCTCGGCAAAGGCATTCATATTCCCTTTGACATTTTGGAGTGCCGCTGTGCCTTCGGCCAGACCGACCAAGATCCAATCACGTTTTTCCGGCTCTAAATACATATAGATCGGAATTTCGCGACCTGTGTCTAAAGTCACCTTCACGGTCACTTTTCCGGTCTTTAGAGTAGGCTCAAGCGGAACGCGCATGATACCGTCACGACCAACGGTGAATTCACGACGGTTAGATAATGGCGCAATCAGTGTTTCCGTCTGTTCGCGTAAACGATTATCACCTGCGGCATCGAGTAAGCGGTAAGGCGCTTCCAAATTAACACGAGCAATACGTCCGGCGTGAACAGGGCGTCCGGATTGGTCTTCCAAGCGAATAGCGATTTCAGGCGATGTCCGACCATCAGCAACAAGTACTGAACGATCCGGAACAGGTATCGCGCGTGCAATATCTTTAACATACCAGATGTCCTGGCGGATCGTTTCTGCAATTGTTCCGTCAGAATTTATAACGTCAGCAAGAAAGACGTTGCGGCCATCTTGTAACGGCAATCCGCGCCAGCGAGAAATTTTGACTTGTCCATTCGCACTCGTATCCGCGCCTTGGAAGTAATATCCCTCAATATCCCGATCATTCAAACGAATTGAAACGCGCTGTCCGTCGGCATGTTTAATACCAACATGAGTTGACGGAATAGACGGCGTGCGATCGGGAGACGGATATGCCCATTCTGCGGTCGCGTCCTGTTTGTTTAACCAAACGCCATCAAAATCCAGATGCTCAGTTGTGTCCTTAAAAGCCTTCTCTTCAACGACTTCTTCCGTTTCGCCGGTTTGCTTCAAATAGAAATTAGCACGCCAAATACCACCGCCTTGGACGTCAATGAATTTGGAATTATTGACACCTGCGTATCGTGTGCTTTCTTCACAGGTCATCAACTCGAATCCCTTTGGAAGGGTCTCTTCATCGACTTGAACAACATGGGTGCCTTCGCTGACACCTTCAAAATGGAAGAGGCCATCCGCATCTGAAACGACATATGCACCCGTTTCCATATAGAGGCGAACACCGTCTACACCGATGCCACGATCAATCGGACGCGCCCAATCGGCATCACCATCGCAGCTTTGCTCCGTCACGCGGCCAATAATCGTGCTGGTCGAGCGAAGTAAATCTTCGCGTAATCGAACACCCGCCCGCGCCACATTTGAAACAGGATTCATAAGCGGATCGCGAACAACCGCTTCATTAACGGCGTCGCCAAAATGCGCGCCCGGACCGACTAAGAGAGCATAGTTCAGTGAGATTGTTTCGCCCGCAGCCAAAACATTCATATCAAATGTCAAAAGCGTCGCGTCGTCAGACACGTCCGGATCTGCAGAAAAGGCAGACTCAATACGCGTCGTACCCGGCACATAACGAAAGCCGATTGGCAATGTATCATAGAGGTTCACAGATGCGGCTGTGTCCCCGGAATTTTGGATTGTGACCGTGTAATTGATGTAGTCACCCACATCCGCCGTTTCGCGGTCGGCCGATTTTGTCAGGACGAGATTGCTGTCCGGGTCCAGCGGGATATCGAACCGCAGAGGTCCTTCTTCAGTTACCGTGAAGGTATCACCCATTGAAGCAGGTGTAATGACGAAGCCTTCTTGTGCGCCCAAATCATAAAGGTCGCTTTCAGGCACAACAGATGAAAAGGTGAAGCCTTCGGGTGGCTCTACTTCAATACGGTACGTACCCGGCTCAACAACAGGGTAGCTAAACTCACCTTCATTACTTTCATAAACCAGACCTGCCCCGTCAGTTGTGTCATCACCCGACACGACGTCCGCAGGGAAGGTCGAAAAGCCGTCTACACCGTAAACTGTTGCGCGTTCACCCGTTTCCACATTGATCAACATAACAAGAGCATCGTCGAGACGTGCACCGTCCGCTGATGAGAAAACGCTATTCAGCGGATTTAGAACAGCCGTGTCGACAGTGACATCAGTGCTGTCAAATGTATCAATATAAGTGGCCGTCAGCTGTGTATTTCCGCCACTGCTGATGGTGTTGTCGTTTTTGTCGCCCTGGCCGGGGGAAGACGGCAAGTAAGCGAAAAACTCGCCTGTATCCGGCCCTGTCTCATAAAGGCGAAGCGTGATTACATCGCCATTACTGGCTTCAATCGTGATAACGACTGTTTCGATCTCATTACTATTGAGGTTCTGTCCAGCGTCAGTGACGCGAACGAACATAAGCTCGCCGGCAAGATAAGTCGTAGCTGGAATAAGTGGTATTTCGGAAGACAGGTCAATTCTATTGCCACCTGTCGTAATTGGAGCACCAATTGAACTAAAGGGTCCCGCTAACTCTCCCGACGGGGCGAAATCGGATCCATTTATATTGCGGAAAATAGGATCATTTGCGGTCGGTGCATGGCGGAAAAATTCGATGACAGCGGGCGTATCCGCAGGGCGGATTACAAAGACAGCTGCACCGGTGCCAATCGTGCGGCGTTCAGACCCGACAGTGTAAGTCATGGTCGCAACGTTCACAACTTCCGTACCAAAGTTTCGAACAGTTAGATCATCTTGTGCATGTGCAAGAGGAGCTGTTCCAACCCAGGCGCTGGCTGCGAGGACAATAAGTCCGGGGATATGTGGGTGAGTGCGTTTCATAGATTGCGGGGGCAATCAAATAAATCCGTCAAGTTCTTAAAATGCAGGACTGGAGAGCCCATCGCCTTCGCGACGGATTTTATCCCACATTATTTCGATATGACCGCCATCCCGAAAGATGGAACAGCGGCCAATATCAAAGAACCTAATCCGGTGATCTAGTCGATCGTGGCCCGGATTACGAGGTACCCAACAGTTGGCGTGCCGGGTGTACCCGCAGCCAATGTCGCGTTTGTCAATGCAACGGTACAAGCGCTGGTAACGGTTCCATCACAGTCTGTTCCACCAGCTGGTTGGGCCAAGTTGCCGACCGGAGCTGTTGGAGACAAGATAAGATCGCCCCGAACTGCGGCCTGACGGAATGTCAGATTTTCAGGCAGAATATCGGTCAAGTCGATATCCGTGGCTTCTTGAGCGCCAGCATTGTTAACTTGGATGATATATTCAACACAGCTGTTTGGCGTGTAATACTCAGAGCTGGAGGTTGGTTTCGTATAGCTTCCGAGCGCAGGAATGGCATCACATGTACCCGCAGTTGCAGCTGTAAGACCAAAGACTTCTTTGGACGCTGTAACATTCGGGTTTTGGACGATGTAATCACCGCGAGCTGAATGGGCGCCATCTGTTGCGCCATCATTCGTAATCGCAGGACCGTCTTCATCAGCCAATACGTTTTCAACTGTCAAAGCATTTGCATCATTACCGTCAGTGTCGCCAAGTGTCTCAGTATACGCGAGCGTTGTACCTGAACCACCCGTGATGGTTTGCGTGTCCGCAAAGAGTAAGATACCGGATTGGTCAGTATCGGCTTGACCTGCCGGGATGTTTTGACGGACATAAACGAATACACGCTCATCAGCAGCCAGAACCGGAATATTCACGGATCCAGGCGTTGTATTATAGCTCTGCGGCGTACCTGCTGCACGCTCTGTCTCACTCAGTGCACCGTCACCATCCAGATCATCGGCTTCAGAGTAGAAAATAATGTCAGGAGATGTTGTTGAGGCATCTGTGTCAAACTCGTCCCCGCCAGCTTGTTCAAAGCCGAGCAAATAGGCGTGTTCGTCGTTACCATTGTTGACAACAACGAAAGGCAGAAGCGCATCATCCTGATCCGCAACAACGAATGTGTTACCCGGGTTGCTGACAGTTACATTGACAAGACGGTCAACGTTAAATTCAGTTGGTGTCGCAGTATTGTTAATTTCAGTTTGCGGCGTGTTGTTGACTTCATAGTTCAAAGTAAATGTGTTTGAGACCGTATCGCCGGCTGGAGTGAACGCGTTCTGTGCGAAAGCAGTTCCTGTTGAAAGAACAGTAAGAGCAGATGCCCCCAACAGACCTTTCATAAGCTTATATTTAGTCATTTTATTTTCCCATAGGTTAGTTGACAGGGAGGCTTTTACAGGAGGATGGTTAAATGGATGCCAAGCAGCGTAGTTAACAAGGACTAAAAAAGCGCTTGTTCATATTCCAGTCATGTATGTTTTATCTATATAATTCAGATGGTTGACCTATTTCGAATATTTGAAAATTCATGTTTCGTTAGGTAAATTATTTTTTATTTTAATTGAACCTTCCAAGAAAAAAGCCGCGATGTTTCCACCGCGGCTTCAGGGTTCAAAAGTTTGGATTGACTATCTCAAACGTGCCTTAAACATGATTTTATCACTCGTCCCAACCGGAACCGGGCCGGCAATACGCCATTGGATATGTGTAATGTCATCTGCATTCGCAGCCCGTGTGCCGCCGCCAACGGCCGGTAAGACGAGTGCATCACGTTCGACAAAGGATGCCCCGCCATCTGCGGAATAGCGAACAACTGCGCCGTCCTTATCGGCACTGCCTTCCAAAAACCGAACATCGGCAGGCACAGGCATGGCCAAGACAATATCTGTGGCCGCCTCAGCCGAGTCATTTGTGTAGTCAACAGTATAGACAATCTTCTCGCCCGGCGTGACTTCTGCAGCACTAACAAGCTGCGTTACATTTGTTCCGTCCGCTTGTTGAACAGTGATTTCTTTTTCAACCTTTTGGGTCGCAGTCAAAGCGTGCGCTGATACGCCAGCTGTTAAAATAGCGGCTGACAGAGTCAGAATTGAAAAACGGCGAATGAACATGGTCACTCCTTGTGGTGAATTAATATGCTTCCGCAAGCTAGGCTTATAGACTTAACGGAGACTTAAGTTTGCACGGCCTCACTCAGCCATTCAGGCACCGTTCATTCATAAAATCTTTACGCCATATTTTGGCAAACCATTCACCGAATTCCTGAACGAAACCTTACCAACGCATCCCTTATAGATGTCCCAGTGGCGATGGAATGCGTTTCCGTGGGATCGCCGTCAATCGAGTTGGGCTGGAGCGATTACCGGGATATGCGTACAAATACACTTGTTACACTTGGCGCCAGCGCTGTTTTCGGCGTGATGGCCATCATCCTGGCACGAGGGTGGATACATGGTGCTGTCGAAAATGAGTTTCGTCAGACACCCACTCAGACCGCCAATTTAGCAGGCTTCCCAAAACTCGCAGAAAAAGAAACAACGACTGTCCCTGTTATCGTCGCCAATACCGACCTCCTCTTTGGAGACGAACTCACCCCCGACGCCTTACGTCTCGTGGACATGCCCGAAGATGCTGTGCCCCTAGATGCATTGCGCGAAATATCAGAGCTTTTTCCGGAAAATTACGACCCTATGAAAACAGGTGCGCTCGTGATGCTCGACGATATTCGAATGAATGAAATTATCTTACCCCATCGGATTTCGGGCTTAAACGGACGCGGATCCCTTTCTGCCAGAATCCGTCCGGGCTACCGCGCCGTCTCAGTTCGCGTGAACGATGTCACAGGTGTGGCAGGCTTTATTGTTCCCGGTGATTTGGTCGACATCCAATATGTTTCAGAGCCAAATCCGGAATTGGACAAACCCCTCTACCGCTCTGACATTATCCTTCAGTCCGTTCGCGTGTTGGGGATCGACCAATCGCAAAACCGAAACCAAGACGCCCCAACAGTTGCCCGTACTGTCACTTTAGAAGTTAGTCATATGGACGCTCAGGCCTTGGCCATCGCACAAGAGGCGGGCACATTGTCGCTCGTATTAAGGGCGGTCGGCGAAGCGCTTCCTTCCACGACGCAATCATTAGACACACGACAACTCGATCTTCGCGCAAACTCGAACAGTTCCGCCAAAAAACCGCGACGCCCGGTTCGTGTGACACCTAAAAAGGCACCGCCACCAGTCGCGCAAATTACAGTGATACGCGGCGATTCAAGCCAATCTGTCTCAGTCCGTAAAGAGGCCCTTCCCCGCAAATCTGAAACCGAATTGGCCGGGGGATAAAATGAAACACACTTTAAAACCGTTTATCATCACCTTGGTGTGTTCGACGCTGCTCTCGACACCCGCCACCGCTAAATCCTGGGTGGACACGCAGACAAGCGAACGCTCATCGACATCTGTTGTGAAAGACGACACGCTTGTCATGCGGACCGATACATCCTTTGCACAGGTTCGTGTTGCCAATGCGGATATCGCCGATGTCGTCGTTCTATCTGACCGCTCCTTTCAGGTTCTCGGAAAGGCGGGTGGCAAAACCAATGTCATGTTATATGATCGGGACAATCAACTTGTCGATATCGTAGATGTGACCGTTGGCTTTGATGTTGCCAGCCTCAAGAAAACACTTTTCGAAACTTTCCCAAAAGAACCCGTCGAAGTCCGTCCTCTCGCGGGTGGTCTATATTTGTCCGGAGAAGTTTCCAGCGCAGCCGTTGCGGACCGTGCAATCTCAATCGCGGAAGCCTATGCGCCGGCCCGGGTAACGTCAGGCATTGCTGTGCGTGACAGTCATCAAGTTATGCTGGAAGTTCGGTTTGTCGAAGCCAGCCGCGACTCTATCAAACAACTTGGAATAAACCTTTTATCGGAACGTGGTGGATTGATCGACTCTACCGGTAACCTGGCGGCTTTAAATCCGGGTGATTTTGCGATTGGTGGCACAACCGGATTTGTGAACTCGACAGCAAGCGCGATATTAGGTGGCGGGATTGGCGCTGCGTCATTGGACATACGTATTGATGCGCTCGAAGAAAAAGGAATTATCCGGACGTTAGCTGAACCCAATCTTGTCTCTATGTCCGGAGAAACAGCAAGTTTTCTAGCGGGCGGTGAGTTTCCTATTCCTGTCTCTGCGGGACTTGGTGAAGTCACCATCGAATACCGTAAATTTGGCGTCGGATTGGCCTTTACGCCAACCGTGCTCGATAACGGTGTTATCAATTTGAAAGTTGCCCCTGAGGTCTCTCAGCTCGACGTCCAAAACACTGTGGAAATCGGAGGCGTTCGCGTTCCGGGACTCCGCGTCCGTCGTGCCAATACAACAGTTGAACTTCGTAATGCGCAGAGCTTCGCCATTGCAGGACTATTGCAAAATGAAACTGCCAATACGCGCGAAAATGTGCCGTGGCTTGGGAAGCTCCCAATCATCGGATCATTGTTTTCTTCCACACGGTATCAAAGCGCGGAAACTGAGCTCGTTATTATTGTAACTCCGCATTTGGCACGGCCCGTTTCTGACCGAAGCTTGCTCGGGACGCCTTTGGACAATGCAACGCTCCCGTCAGATGCAAATGCATTTTTAAACGGAAATATCGAAGGAGGCTTCGGCCATGCCATGGAATAAAATTGGACTCGCTTTTCTCGCTTTCACTTTGACAGGTTGCGCCTCAACAACACCCGCGCTTGATGCTACGTCTCCGCAATTCGGAAACGCAATCGCTCAAAATATTGCAGCGCAACGTGTTGCGCCAAGTGCGGAAGATAAAGCCAATACATTCATACCGCCAAATCGTGCACGTCAAAAGGCTGCGCAGGAAGCCTATGAAAACGGCACAGTCGCCGAGCCGACCTTAGTCGACACCACAGAGTAAAACGAACGACAGCGCGGAAACCCTCAAAAAGATCCGAATAGAAGGAAAGAGTTATGCCCCTCCCCCAACTGCAAAAAACATCTCTCAAAACTTTATGTGAGACTTATTTATCGAATGCAGGGCGTGGTATCTCTGGATCGGTCGCAATTTGGGCCGCCCTTTCGACACCTGTCGTTTTGGCCGGAGCCACTTTATCCGTTGATGCTGCCCGGATTTACAATGTCGATGCCGAGCTTCAGGCGGCCGCAGATTCTCTTTCGAGGGCGGGCGCAGCCGAGCTGGATCAACGTGGTGATGCGATCTCAAGGTCGTCCGGTGCAATACTGAATTTGTTGTCTCATGACGAAAAATTCGCCCGGGGAAATGCCAATATTCAGATTGAGACAATCACCTATTATGATGATATCCCAGCAAATGATTATGCTGATATTCCGATCTCGAACCGAACAAATTCATCCGGCGAAGCCCGTTATGTCGAGGTTTCAATTGTGCCTAAGCAGGTTCAGACAATCTTCCCGTCCTCTTTCATTAAGTCACTGACGGACACAACACTTTCCGCGAAAGCTGTCGCAGGTATGGATCAGGTCGTTTGCGGTACGGCGCCTGTTTTCATCTGCAACCCGATGGAAGGCGAGACAACAACTATTTATGAAGCGATGGAAACAAAAGCGTTTCAACGCAAACAGATCAAATTCAAAACGCCTCACGCAACCTGTGAACCCTATACACAAGGTAACTTCGGATGGCTCGACCCTTTTGGAGGTAATTCAGGCGCTTCAAAACTCGCAGATGCGATGGCGATTGATATCTCTCCCGCTTGTTTTTCACAATCCAAAGGCGTTGTCCTGAGATCAGGAAATATCAGCTCAATGCGACACGCGGTGAATACGAGATTTGATATATATAAAGGCTCATTCAAGAGTAAAAAAAGTGATCCAAGATACGCCCCTGCCGAAAATGTTATTAAGGGTTGGGCTCCGAAAAAAAGTAACAGGACATGTACAGAGGCACCAAGCTATCACGCATTGGGATTGCCGCGTGACGCCTGCTTCACTAATGGTGGATGTGCGTCAGGACGTATCGGTGATGGGAACTGGAACTTTTCATTATACATGGCCGTCAACCATCCCGGCTTCACACGGATTACGATAGAGGGTGTTACCTATCGGAGAGGATATGGCGGGAAGTTCATACCATCCGAACCACCCTCAAGATATGCTATGTATCGATGGGAAATAGACAATAATTGTGTTCCGGGCTCACTTACTTACGGAAATAATACGATCACGGCCGAGGAAGGCCTGCCGCAGTGCCATAGCTCAGGGCCATCCACGTCTGTGGAGGACAGACGTATCATTACTGCAGCCGTCCTGAATTGTGGAGAGATTGAAGCCAATTCTCCCAATGGTATGTTCAGGCGGAAAGATCCGCTACCCGTTGAAACATTCGTTAAAGTCTTTTTGACCGAACCTATGGGTAAAGGTCAACAAAACACGCTTTACGGTGAAATTGTCGGGCCGCTTGTGAAAGGTCAGGACGGTGAAGCCAATGATTTGGTAGCTGTGCGACGCTGATGTTTCCGCAGTTCAAATATCTTAAAGACGACCAAGGATCGGTTGCGGTAGAGGGTGCAATCCTCTTTCCCATTCTGGCTTTGATTGGATACGGAATTATTGATCTATCGATGATGCTTCTCCAAACGCATAAAATGGAGCAAGGTTTAGTCGCGGGCGCGAGCTATCTGGCGCGGGCGCAAACACCGACTCTTCTGACGACCCAAGCTAAAAATGTCGCGATTTCAGGTCGCCCTGATGGGTCAGGCATAGCACGGGTTGACGGATGGTCGGATTCGCAAATAACACTTACAATCCGAAATATCGCCAATACAGGACAATATAGAGACGGGGCCGTTGTTCAGGTCGCGGAATTCACATCCGCACATCCTTATCAAGGCCTGGGTTTTATAAAATTGGCTTCAGGGGGCCGCGTCACCATCCGCACAGATCATGAAGAACGCTTGGTGCGGGCGCGATGAGACATCTGTTCAGAAATTTCAAACGCAAGAATGACGGCGCTGTGACAGTCGAGACGTCTCTGATGATCATGATGCTGGTCATCCTGACGGGCGGATCCATTGAAGCCGGATACGCATTTTATCAATATAACGGGGCTCAACAGGCCGTACGAACAGGGGCCAGAATAGCTGCAACCACTGATCCCGTCTCGACCAGTGTTAATACCATGACAGGATTGTCCAACACTGTCGCGCAAGGCCAGCCATTCCCGGATTATAGCATTACGTGTAACGACCAGACGAAAAGCTGCTCGCAAGGAGGCTATGACAATCAAGCCATGAAACGGATTGTTTTTGGGCCTGATGCGGACGGCACATGCGGGGCTACATCACGGGCGCGACGCGGCATGTGTGATGTCTTTAGAGACACGAAACACTCGCGCGTCGATGTGGCTTATATTGGCTCTGGATTGGGGCGTGCTGGGTTCCAAGGTGATGCAGCGCCATTAGTGAGCGTAACATTGAGCGAAGTTCCGGTGAATTTCGTGTTTCTGGATTTGGTCGGACTTAACGGCTTAATTCATCTTCCCCCAATTGAAGCGACTCTAATGGGAGAGGATTTAAAAAATGGCTAGACGTAAGAAATGGAGTCGCCGTCGCGGGGATAACCGGGTTGAAACAAAGCCCGAATATGCTCTCATACAAGACGCAGATAGTGATACGGATTTCGCCGAACCTGTTCGCTCGGTTGCAGAAGATGACCCGCTTGCCATCCCTAATTTTGAACCTGAAGCATCTGACCCGTTAATGTCCGAAACTGAACAGATAGCTCCCGCAGCGACTCCGACCAAGCAAAATGCAGCCCGTATTTTTGCTTTGGTCGGAGCCACTGGCGGAGTGGGTACGACCTCACTGGCAACGCAATTAGCGCATGAATTTGCGATCACGGCTGCCTCCCAGCAAACATCCCGACGACGTCTCGCGGATGCCACGGTCTGCCTCATTGATCTGGATTTCGAGTCCGGAGCCTGCGCGCATCACCTTGATCTACTTCCCAGCTTAACACTGAATGATCTTTGCGGCCCGCCCGAACAAATAGATAAAGCCTTCACGCAGGCTTTGGTCTCGACCCATGAATGCGGCATATCCCTTCTGGCGACACCTAACACGATTGGCGCAAATTCCCTTGTTAATCCGCAAACTGTAATGGCGATGTTGGACGCCGCCGCAGAGCTTTACGATATCGTGATTATTGACCTACCCCGCTATCGGCAACCTTGGACCCTATCCGTTATGCGGGCTGTTGATGTGCTGGGTTTGACGTGTGAGTTGACAATTCCGTCTCTGCATGCCGCCCGAGAATTTTTAGCCAGGCTATCTGCCACATCCAATGGGGCTGTGAATACACAAGTCATTTTGAGTAAGTTTGAACGCCGGTCATTTAAAAATACATTGCGTTTCAGTGATGCTGAAACCGCCTTGGGACGGTCTATTTTATCGACGCTCTGTCTCGACCCGGATACAACTCGGGAAGCCCTGAATTGCGGTGAACCCGCAGGTGCTATTCGTCCGGATTCCCGCTTCGTAAAGGACGTTCGAAAGCTGACGGAAAGCTTGAGACTTGGAAAAACTAATCCGCTGGCGCAGGCTGCCCACGCTGCTTAGGGACAGGATTAACCCCCCCTTTACCCTTTGCCCTAACCTGGACCTAAATTTTATCGTGTAGCCATTCGGAATGGGACGATTTTCACACGCATTTGCCGAAGATAGCCAGCAGGGCCTCGTCACGGCAGCCACACCGGTGGTCGCAAAAGTGCTGACACCGGAGATCGTGCCGCCCCAGCTAGATTTAGAATCTGTTCAAATTCCTGAACCGGAAAAAGAACCTGTTCTGGAAACCGGTAATGTCTGGCTGGAAACAAAAATCAAACTTCACACAAGGCTAATTGACGAGATTGATCTCGCGCAATTGGACGGTTTGGAAAGTGAAGAATTACGCGAAAAAGTTCATGTGATCGTCACTGAGATGGCGCGCGAAGATAAGTTAAAAATGAACTCGGCCGATCTCCAGAGACTCGGCGATGGCGTTTATGATGAAATGGTAGGATTGGGACCTCTGGAAGTCCTGCTGCAAGACGAAACAGTTTCTGATATTTTGATCAATACGCATGAGCGTGTGTTCGTTGAACGTCGCGGCGAGCTGGAATTATCAGCTGTCCGATTTGCCAATGAACCGCATCTGCTCCGCATCATTAACCGCATTGTTTCCCAAGTTGGACGCCGCGTGGATGAAAGCCAGCCGCTTTGTGATTGCCGCCTTTTAGATGGCAGTCGGGTTAATGTCGCGATTGCACCTATCGCAGTCGATGGACCGCTGGTCTCTATTCGGAAATTCTCCAAAAGCCCTCTGACGCTGGACAAGTTGATCGAATACAATGCAATCCCCGATATCGTAGCACAGTTTCTGTGGGCCGCCTGTAAAGCCCGTGTGACAATCTTGATCTCGGGCGGGACCGGGTCTGGTAAAACCACCCTTTTGAACGCGCTGTCTCAGTCAATCTCTGAAAAAGAACGTCTGATAACGATCGAAGATGCGGCCGAACTGCAATTGCAGCAGCCTCATGTGGCTAGAATGGAAACACGGCCTCCGAATATTGAGGGACGCGGTGAGATCAAACAACGCGGCTTGGTCAAAAACGCGCTAAGAATGCGACCGGATCGAGTCATTTTGGGCGAGGTTCGCGGCGAGGAAGCCTTTGATATGTTGCAGGCGATGAACACCGGGCATGAAGGCTCCATGGCGACCCTGCATGCCAACACACCTCGGGATGCCCTGACCCGCTTGGAACAAATGGTTGCGATGGGCGATATGAAAATAACTCCGGAAGCTGTGGCAGGACAGATCGCCTCTGCGGTCGGCATAATTGTTCAGGCTACACGTTTGTCAGATGGACAACGCAAGATCACATCCGTGGCCGAAGTAACCGGTATGGAAGGTCCGGTTATTCAGATGCAGGAATTATTTAACTTCACACGTACGGGCACAGGTCCCAAAAATGAAGTGATTGGCGAGTT
This sequence comes from uncultured Algimonas sp., assembly GCA_964477595.1. Lineage (GTDB taxonomy): Bacteria > Pseudomonadota > Alphaproteobacteria > Caulobacterales > Maricaulaceae > Litorimonas. The sequence continues at coordinate 11,148 of CAYZGF010000002.1, read as the reverse complement.
CCGCGCAACAGGCATTCGCCCAAAATGTTTGGAAGAAATCATCACCCTCGGCATCCCTTTGCCTGACGGGTTATTTGAGCCCAAAGTCCTTCATCCCGGCCGCCTGTCAGAACAGTCTTTAAAAGAGCGTGTCGGATAATGTCTCCGGGTCAGAAATTCATTATTTACGCCCTGATCTTTGCAGCGGCCGTCCTGTTTCTTCAGGCTGTTATTGGTTTGGGAAAACAAGCGTCTCGGCGCGTCCGTTTGGCCAATGACCGATTGCGCCGCGTCGCCAAAGCAGACAGCGAAGGCGAAGCGCTTGGAAGGTTGCGTCGCGCGAGATCGATGACGACGGACGGACAAATTGCCGGACTGAATATTCGAATAGCACAGCTCATCATGCAGTCAGGTCTTCCGCTTGGTAGATATGGATTTTATTTTGCCAGTCTGGGAATGGCCGCCTCTGTCGGCATGACCGGCTTTCTGGTCCGGGGCACTCCTATTTGGGCCGTAATCGGGTTCATCATCGGTGCCTTTGCTCCCTTCTTTGTCATTTCCTATTTGGTGAAGCGGCGTCAGAAAAAGGCCGTCTCCCAATTGCCGGATGCGCTGGATGTTATCATACGGTCTCTCGCAGCCGGGCACCCCGTCCCGGTAGCTATGGCCTTGGTCGCGCGGGAAATGCCTGATCCAATCGGAAGTGAGTTTGGCATCGCTTCTGACGAGGTCAGTTTCGGATCCACCATTTCGGCCGCAGTGCAAAAAATGTCTGACCGTATCGGCCATGAAGACTTTGAGCTCTTCTCGGCCATGATCCGTTTACAAGAACGTACAGGTGGCAATCTGGCAGAACTTCTCCGGTCAAATGCGAAGACAATTCGTGATCGTCAAAAGATGCGACTAAAAATTAAAGCCTCTTCTGCTGAAGGACGCATGAGTGCGCTCATACTCAATGCAGCCCCCATCATTCTATTTATCTCCGTCAATAAAATGAGTCCGGATTTCTACGGCGAGGTCAAAGATAACCCCGTCGTGACCTATACACTTTGGGGAGTCGTTGTCTGGATGGTCATTGGTAATCTCGTCATGCGCAAAATGATCAACTTCAAGATATGAGCTTTCACAACGCCCTCACTATTTTGATTGCAATGTCCTTTTTGGGCATCTCGCTGGTGTTATGTTTTATCGCCATTCGGGGAGCTGTTATTGAGAGCAAACGCGTTGAGCGTCGATTGGCAGGCGGCGCAAAATTGGATGAGGATGCAGATATTGGAATTGGCGCGAGAGCGCGCGCAAAGCGCAATCTCCTCTCTCAACTGGGCTCCCATCTGACATTACCTGATGCCAAGGAAATTACGCGTCTTAGATTTATGTTGGCGCAAGCTGGATATTTTGACAGGAGTACCGTGAAAAGCTTTTTAGCGGCACGGGTCATTTGCCTCTTTGGACCTGTTATAATTTGCCTTGTCTTGTGGGGAACAATTGCCGCAAAGCTGGGCACGACCCCTGCGATGGGGCTTAGCGTTCTATTGGTCGGATTGGGTCTGTTGGGACCTGAACAATTTTTGAAATTCAAGGCAAGAAAACGAACGGAACAGTGCCGAAAAGGCTTCCCGGACATGATGGATTTGATGACCGCATGTGTAGAAGCAGGTCTGGGTATGGACGCTGCCCTTGTCCGCGTTGGCCACGAATTGGGAGGGCGTTATCCAGCGCTCAAACAAAATATGGATATTATGAATCTTGAGCTTCGCGCCGGACGGGAACGCAATGAGGCGATGTTAAATTTCGCGGAGCGCATTAATCTAGATGAGGCTAAGGCTTTAGCGGTCATGTTAAAACAAGCTGAAGAAATGGGGTCCTCCGTAGGACAAGCCCTCCGGACATTTTCTGATGACATGCGTCACAAACGTATGATGAAGGCTGAGGAAAAAGCGGCCGCGCTTTCTGCAAAACTTACAGTTCCTCTGATCCTGTTTATTTTTCCGACCATTATGGTGATGCTCATGTTGCCTGCCGGAATTCGTATTATGGGCGGCCTAACCTAATGCGGCTGTTTCTTCCCCTATTGCTATGCGTGCTTTGGTCGACCTCCGCTGACGCAGGAGATACTCCAACGGATGATATCCGTCCCATTCAAACGGATTCGACCGATGTGTTCGAAGTTTTAACAAATTTACGTCTCGCACAAAGCGCTTTAACCCGCAGAGAATATGGAGCCGCGCGCCAAGGATTTGAGAGCGTCCTCATGCATGACCCTCATCTAGCTTCAGCGAAATCGGGGCTCAGGCAGACTCTGATCGCCACGGGAAATTTTGGACACGCTCAGCACCTCATCGAAGACAAAAACTCTCCGGACGGCGTAATCATTCGGGTGCGATTGGGACAAATTGCTGAACCGGAAACCCTTATTGCCGCGACGTTGAAAATAAAATCTGACCCCCGACTTTGGACCCTACTCGGCCAATTACAGGATGAAGGCGGAGAGTATCTCTCCGCGAGACAGTCTTATGCAATGGCGGGGTTGGCAGGCGCGAGGCGTGGGCTGGCTGAAAATAATATAGGCCACTCTCACTGGCTCGCAGGCGAATATGAATTAGCGCTAGAGGCATTCACCAAAGCCTCCAAGTTAGACCCCAGCGATAGGCAGTTTGACAATAATCGCCGCCGCGCTCTCGTTCAGCTCGGGCAAACCCAAGAAGCTATTGCAGGATTGGACGCAAGCCGTGCAGGAAGTTTCTTGGCGCAAGCTGGAGATAAGGCAGCTTTGGACAACGAAATTAAACTCGCAAAAATTCTATATCGAAAATCACTTAATATTGCGCCTCGACACAACCCGCTAACAGCAGAGAAATTAGCCCGATTAGAACAGTAAAGTTCCGACACCAAAGAAAACGCCCAAGCTGAGGGATAAACCCAAAAGTGTCAGGACACCGTCACGAGCCGTTATCCCTAACCCCAAAAGCAATACAATTGCTGCTGGTGCAACCACACCAAATGGGACCATACCCAAAGGGAAAAAGGACAAAGACAGAATGATCGCGACAATAGAGATCAAAACCTGCATCGGACCCGTCGCCGCCCACTGCAAACGCGGACGTATGATGCCGTCAATTTTCGCCAAGACGGGTCGAACCTTGGCTTGAACTTTTGAGAGCTTATCGGACGGAATTTTTACGCGGCGCAAAACTTCGGGCATCCAAGGCGTTTTACGTCTGAATAAAAGCTGTAAGGCAAAGACGATGACAATCACACCAAAAGCGGGCGGGATACCCGGTATGGCGCCCAGAGGCGTCATCATGCAAAGGCCGCAAAGAACCATGATGGGGCCGAAGGACCGATTTCCAAACGCTTCCACAACGGTCTTCAAATCAACAGACGCGGACCCATCCATAGCGGTTTCTACCTGATCCAGAACACTTTGGAGCGGTGTGTCCGCTTGGTCAGCGGCGGGTATGTTCTTGTTATCATCCATTACGTGACAAATGTGGTCTACGCAGCTAGGGCGCAAGCGCGTTTTTGTTAAATTCAGATTATTTTAGGGCCTGCGAAAACATGGAATTGGAGTTGTGGCTTAGCCTCGTCGCCCTGTTCTTCACGGGCGGTCTTACCCCGGGACCGGCGGTTATGCTCGTTTTGGCGTCTTCCTTTCGATATGGATTTAAACCCGCTCTTTTGCCTGCACTGGGCGTCGCCACAGCCAATATATTATGGCTCTGTCTCGCCGCCAGCGGGACAGCTGCTCTCTTTGAAATTTATCCGCGTGCGACTTTAGGGCTTAAAATCTTGGGAATGTTGGTTTTGGGGTGGATGGCGATATCGGTCATGTTCGGCCCCCTTCCTCGGCTGGAACCCGATCCAGAAGATGCACCCAAGCGTGGACGCCTATTTGTGAAAGGCTTCCTGCTGCAAGTCACATCTCCTATGCCGCTCGTTTATTTTGGTATGTTGCTGCCTTTATATTTTCAGCCCGACATGCCTTTGGCTCCGCAATTCTTAACCATGCTTGTGACGGTTACGGTGCTGGAGCTTTTTGGCTTGTCCGTTTATGCTTATGCGGCGCAATCCATACGTCGCTTTTTGCAGCGCCCTCGCACAGGACGCATTTTCAATGTGCTGATTGGCGTCGTCATGATCGCATCTGGCGTTTTTGCTGTGCTTTCTACCGCATAGGACTTGCAAAGACTGGCGACCCCGCTATCAGGCGCGCGAACATAAAAGGATGAATTTCCATGGATATGAGCAAAATCCCGACAGGCGAAAATCCGCCCTTTGACGTCAATGCCATTATTGAAGTTCCACTTGGCGGCGAACCTATCAAATACGAACTCGACAAGGCCTCCGGCGCCATGTTTGTTGACCGATTCCTTTACACATCCATGCGCTATCCCTGTAATTACGGGTTTCTTCCGCACACTTTGTCTGAAGATGGAGATCCAACAGATATCATGGTGGTCGGTCAACGCGCCCTCATGCCGGGTGCAGTTGTCCGGGCCCGCCCGGTCGGTGTCATGTTGATGGAAGATGAAGCCGGTATGGATGAGAAAATCGTCGCGGTTCCTCATCAAAAACTGACGCCCTATTATGACAATATCAAAACCTACACAGATCTGCCTCAAGTCCTCCAGGACCGCATCCCGCATTTCTTCGAGCATTATAAGGATTTGGAAAAAGACAAATGGGTAAAAGTTCTGGGCTGGGAAGGTCCTGAAAAAGCCGCTGAAATGATTCTAAGCGGGATTAAAAACTACAAGGGCTAAATCTTACCTGTTTTTCCTATCAGCCCTCATGTTATACCCAATCCAAAGGATTGGGGAAAATATGTTTAGAGCGCTCTTACTAGGTTCGGCCTTAGTGTTATCCGCTTGTGGAGACGCAAAGACACCAGCTTCAACTGCCATTGACGCTGAAATCCCGGATGCGCCCAAACCGGGCTACGTGTCTCAGGCGACCAAACGGGCAAATGAGGCGCTGGCTAAGCGCCTCCCGCTGGGCGACCAACAAGATTTCGAAGATGCTTCGCGGGGCTTTCTAGCAGCAATCTCTGCGCCTGCTATTCTGGATGCGAACGACAATCCCGTTTGGAAAATTGCGCAATATGATTTCGTCACGGGACCTGCGCCGGAGACCGTAAATCCATCTCTTTGGAGACAAGGCAAGCTGGTCGCGAAACACGGCCTGTTTGAAGTCGTGCCGGGCCTCTATCAGGTTCGTGGCTACGACCTCTCCGTCATGACCCTGATTGAAGGGCAAACGGGATGGATTGTCATAGACCCGCTCACCAATGTGGAAACGGCCAAGGCTGCACTGGCCCTCGCGAATGAGACATTGGGCGAAAGGCCAGTCTCAGCGCTTATTTACACTCATAGTCATGCCGATCACTTTGGCGGAGCCAAAGGTGTTTTGCCAAACGGCGCAGGTGATGTGCCCGTTATTGCGCCGCAACATTTCTCGGAAGAAGCCGTCAGCGAAAATGTTCTTGCGGGCAATCACATGACACGTCGCGCAACATTGATGTTTGGTTCTACCCTGCCTCGCAATGAGACGGGTCATGTAAGCTCCGGCCTTGGGCCGGGTCTGCCGCGCGGCAATGTAAGTTTGATTTTGCCGAGCGAAGAATTAGGGGCTGGCCTGACTCAAAAGACGATTGATGGCATTAAATTTGAGTTTATGGATATGGGCGGGACAGAAGCTCCAAGCGAATTCATATTTTACCTGCCGGATTTCAAAGCCCTTCATACAGCCGAAGTCGCAAGCGGAACATTCCATAATGTGCTCACCCTGCGCGGCGCAAAATCACGGGATGCGCTGGCGTGGTCACAAGGCATTGACGCTATGCTCGCGCAATATGGCGACAGGTCCGATATTGTTCTCGCCAGCCATCATTGGCCGAAATGGGGTACAGACCGCGTGCAAACGCACCTGCGAAATCAGCGCGATATTTACCGCTACGTCCATGACGCCACCCTACGCGCAGCCAATAGCGGTGCAGGTATGATTGAAGCTGCGGAAACGATGAAGGCACCAAAATTCTTGGAAGAGGATTTCGGTGCCAGAGGATATTACGGCACGCTCAATCACAACTCTAAAGCCGTTTATCAACATTACTTTGGTTGGTGGTCAGGTGTCCCGGCGGAGTATCATAAGCTTCCGGCAGAGATGTCTTCCGTTAAATATGTGGCCGCAATGGGCGGAGCAGATGCCGTTCTGAGGACAGGTATTCAAGCATATGAGAATGGTGAATTTCGGTGGGCAGCGGAAGTTCTCAATCATCTTATATTTGCAAATCAAGGCGGGCAAACAGCCAAAAACTGGCTCGCCGCGACCTATGAACAAATGGGGTATCAAGCGGAAAGCGGCGCTTGGCGCAGCTATTATTTGACCGGCGCGCAAGAATTACGCGTGGGTTTGGTCGCGCGAAATGTGGCGAATCCGGGCAGCGCGGATGTGTTAAGGTCTGTGCCGACACGAACCTTATTGGATGCAATGGCTGTCCGCTTTGATGGCTCAAAAGTATCCAAAAAGCCGAAAAGCCTGAACTTCATTTTCACGGACACGGACGAAGATTTCACCATTGAAGTCAATCGCTCCACGGCCCTCGCCCGTCCGGGCCTATCTAATGATCCAGCAGCAACAATTACGCTCTCACGGGAGAGCTTCAATAAATTGCTGGGTCAGCAGGCCGAATTTGGAGAGCTGATGAAAGCCGGAGACATAAAGCTCTCGGGGAATCCATTAGCGGCAAGGGATTACCTCACCGCATTGGACACACCCGAACTCTGGTTTAACGTGGTCGAGCCTTAAAACCTATTTCGGCGTGATGCGAAGTAGGCGCCCGTCATTATCCTCAAGCACGTAAAGTGCACCGTCTAAACCCGTCTCGACTTCGCGAATACGTTTGCCCCACTCAAAGCGTTCAGCTTCTTTAGCCGTGGGGCCGCGACGGCCGTCTTCAAATTCGACGCGAATAAGCGCTTGAGACGACAAGCCACCGATGAAACCATCGCCTTGCCAATCACCGAACTGCGACCCGTCATAAATTGTAAAGCCGGCGGGACTGATCGCGGGCACCCAAGAGGCAGCAGGTTTTTTAAAAACCGGATTTGTATCGTGGTCCGGAATTTCTACACCTGAATAATGATCGCCATTGGACACGACCGGATAACCGTAATTTGAAGACCGGACGATATGATTCAATTCATCACCATGCTTGGGTCCCATCTCATGCACCCAAAGTCGGCCTTGAGGATCAAAATCAATTCCGAGTGGATTGCGATGACCAAGTGTCCAAATTTCCTGTGTCACACCGCCTTGCCCCGCAAAGGGATTATCTTCCGGAACGGACCCATCAGAATTAATCCGAACGACTTTACCCAAATTCATATCCATATTCTGAGACGGCGTGAATTTCTGTCTTTCGCCGGATGTAATATAAAGATAGCCGCCGCCGTCTTTCGCATTTTCGGGACTGAACGCCATGCGGTGTCCGTAATGACCATTGCCCGTCACCTTTGGAGATTGCGTCCAAATGCGTTCACGTTGGACGAGGGACCCGCCACGTGCTGACGTTGTCAATGTCGCGCTATCAACCACTGCACCCGACAAGCTGTTATCCTTGGGATCGCGTTCAACATAGGAAATATAAATTCGTTTATTATCCGCGAAGTCAGGGTGAAGAATAATGTCACCCATTCCGCCCTGATTACGCTCGGTCACAGACGGAACATTTCCGATCTTGCCTAGCTTTTTACCGTCACGACCAACCAGCCAGAGCGCTCCACTTTGTTCGGTCACCAACATGCGCCCATCAGGCAGCATTGTCATCGCCCACGCACCGTCAAACGTTTCCAGTTCTGTGATCTCAATCTCAGACCCGGCGGATCCGGTGACACTCTTCGCAGAGGCCGTTCCGGCAAGTGATAGAATGGCTGCGGAAAGAAGAAGTGCGCGCATGATAGGCCTCTCAAATAAAATTAGTCTCGCCCTTATTACGGGGCGAGACGGAAATAGGTTCCTATCCAAAAAGGTCAAAGTAAAGGATTTCCGCGTCACGTCCTTGTGAGACAAGGATACGACCGCCCTTTGTAATCGCCAAACCATCACCTTCTTCGAGGCGCTGATCATTCACATCCACTGACCCTCGGGCAACTTGAATCCACCCTTTATGACCTTCCGGCAGGACAATTTCAGATGTCTGATCGCCGTCAAATGTTCCGGCATAAATCAAACCATCCGCGCGCATTGCGAGAGATCCATCACGTCCGTCAGGTGACAGGAACAGTTTCAGCTGACCCGCTTTATCGCCGGGTGTGAGATCAAGCGTTTCATAACGCGGCTCACCACCCTCTTGGTTTGGCAACAGCCAGATTTGGAGAAAATGAACAGGCATATCATCAGACGGATTAAATTCTGAATGACGCACGCCGGATCCGGCTGACATATACTGCACGCCACCTGCCTTTACAGTCGAGCTGTTTCGCATCGTATCTTTATGGGCGAGCGACCCGTCCAAGACATATGAGAATATCTCCGCATTATCATGCGGATGCTCACCAAAACCCCGACCGGGCATCACTTGATCATCATTGATAACCCGCAAATTCGCAAAGCCCATATGATCGGGATGAAAATAATTGGCAAAAGAGAAGCTATGCGCCGAATTCAGCCAGCCGTGATTGGCCATGCCCCGCTCGCCAGCCGGACGCAGGCGAAAGCCTGACGCCATTGGAAGGCTGGCATTTGCAGTTGTCGCTGTAGCTGCTGCCGCACCTGTTGCGGCCATCATTGTTCGTCTCGTCATATTCATCTCCTTAAGCTGCAAGTTTCGAAATGTCATTTTGGACAGAGGCAAGTTTTGCCTCTGTATTTTTGCCTAATGAGTCCGCCGCGATAATCGTGACATCATTAATACCGATAAAGCGCAAAGCCTGTTTCAGCCAAGGGGACGCGAAGTCGATATCGGATCCAACAGCTGTACCACCCGATGCCATCACGATGATGGCGCGCTTTCCTTTGAGAAGTCCGACCGGACCTGTCGGCGTATATTTAAATGTAACACCCGCCCGTGCCACCATATCAAACCAAGCTTTCAAAGCGGCCGGAACACCGAAATTATAGATCGGCACACCAAGAACCAATATATCAGCAGCCTCAACCTCTGCCACAAGCGTATCTGAATAAGCTAATGTGGCGGATTGCTTTGCCGTGCGATCCTCAACAGGCGTAAAATTAGCACCGATCCAATCCGCATCAACATGCGGTATGGATGTTGTCAAATCGCGCACCGTAACGGAACCCTGGAGCTGCCTTAATACATCTTCTGAAAGCTGTCGCGTCACGGACCCGTCATGACGACCGCTGGACTGAACTGAGAGTATATTTGTCATTGGAATTATCCTTTCCGGTTCTCAAGTGCGAAAGAGCCTGCGCCAAACGCCGCCAGCAAACCCAACCCGCCGGCAATTGAGATATTTTTCAAAAACATGATCGTTTGGATTTGATCTGAGAAATCAAAATGGAACAGCAACGCACTCAGCCCTGCGAATCCGGCTAATAAAATGGCGGCGATGCGTGTCTGCCAGCCAATGATAATCGCGAGGGGCGCCAGAACTTCGAGCGCAATGACCAGCGGTAATAACTCACCCGGCACACCCACAGATTCCATATAGCCTTGCGTCCCTGCATATTGACTAAGCTTGGTCAGACCGGACAGAAGGAAAACCGACGCCAAAGCCGTACGGGCGAAGGGCGGGAAATATTTCTGCGCGAATTGCTCCAAAGTTTTGTTTGCTTTTGTCAGTGTTGTCGTTGTCATGTCTGTCATCCTGTTGTGTTTTATTCGATGACCCTCATTTAGATGTTTACAAATCCGCACAGAAGACGTGCATTTCGCAAATCATTGTTCTATAATCGGCAACAATGCTAAAGACTGAAGACCTCTCTATTTTCACCGACATCATACGGGCAGGCTCAATCTCCCGGGCAGCGGAACAACGCGGACAATCGAAATCGGTCTTGTCCCGTAAACTGTCAGAGTTGGAAGCTGAACTTGGTGTCACGCTGATTACGCGGACAACACGCGCTATGCATCTCACCGATGCCGGAACGGAATTATTGGAACGCGCAGAATCGATCTTGGATGAACTCTCTGACGCGGAAAATGCCGTTCGTAATGACGCCTCCACACTCAAAGGACGATTACGCATTGCGGCCCCCCTGTCCTACGGCCTCAGCGTCTTGCGGCCTATCCTCTCTCAATTCATTCGTGACCATCCAGATTTGAAAGTCGAAATAGATTTTTCGGACCGAAAAATTGATCTGGTGGAAGATGGATTTGATATCGCATTACGGATTGGCGTTCTGACTGATAGCAGCCTGATTGCACGAAAAGTGACATCCGTAAGCCATAGCGTCGCCGCAAGCCCGGCATTTTGGGACCAGTATGGACGTCCTAATCACCCCAATGATTTATCCGATCTTCCAGCCTTAAGATATTTAAATTTGAAATCACCGGGAGCCATTCCGTGGTGGGGTCCGAAAGGCGCATCAGGGGTTATCCATCCACCCGTGGGTGTATTGGCCGGCAATGGTGATTTTCTGGCCGGACTGGCCCATGATGGATGCGGGTTCATGGTTGAACCTGATTTCATACTCGCGCCTTGGTTGGAAAATGGCAGACTCGAAGCTGTTCTGACCAACTATGCCTGGTCCCAGATGAACCTTTACCTCGTCTACCCGCCGACACGCCGCACGGCCGCCAGAACCCGTGCTTTCGCTGATGCCGTTCTGGAGGCCTTGAGCTAATTCACCTCAGCCCTTGACGCACCCTTTCTCACAGGTCAGAGAAACATCACGCGAAGGGAAGCGCCAGAGCTCAATATGGGATGGCGGCCAACTTCACACTCGCGAGGGGAAGCGCAGTCGGGGGAGACCGGCGCGGCCAACTTCATAACATAACCGGACGACCGGCCTAAGGGCACAGTCCAGCCCGTGCGTCCTTTTCGAAGGGAGAGACGTTGTTATGACACTCTATCTAATCATCGGAGCGGGCCTCATTGCCGTGCTCTACGGGATCATTACCCGTGCAGGGCTTATGAAGGCCTCCACAGGCAATGAGCGCATGAATGAAATCGCAGGCGCGATTCAAGAAGGCGCGAAAGCTTATCT
>CAYZGF010000001.1:0-38798 GCA_964477595.1 uncultured Algimonas sp. | reverse complement strand
CGGGCAGGCAAACCCTCCAATTGATATTCGCCCAACGCAAATCACACAGTTTGGTGGTAACCCACTTTTGAAACCTATTAAGGGTGTGAACTTTGATCTGTCGTTTGAGCACTATTTCGGTGACGAAAACTATCTGACCTTCGCCTTCTTCGATAAGAAAATTGAAAATAACATCATCTACGCATCTCAAACGCGCGGTGTTCAGACTTTGGACGGTGTCCAAGTTCCAACGGTTTTCAATGGTAACTTGAACCAAGATGACGCAACTGTTCGTGGATTCGAAATTGCTTATCTTCAGTTCTACGATAAACTCCCGGGCCTCCTCGGAAATCTTGGTCTGCAAGCTAACTATACTTATGTTTCAGCGAGTACGAACCCACCTCCGGGTTCTATTGATGCAGACGGTGACGGTGTAGCTGATAGCTTCGAGCGAATTTATCGTTTCGGTGTAGATAACTTCTTGGGTCTGTCTGAAGATGCAGTGAACGTTATCGGTATCTATCAGGATGATAAGCTTGAAATGCGTCTCGCCTATAACTGGCGTTCCGAATATTTGGGTTCTTATCGTGACTTTGTGTCCGGTAACCCAATCTTCCAGCAGCCGACAGGATATCTCGACGGATCAATCAAGTACGATATCACCGAAAACTTCCAGGTTCGTGCTCAAATCGCGAACATTACGGATGAAAAAGCAAATGCTGAGCAGCAAATCGATGCTTTCGGTAATCGCTTTGGCCGGACGAGCTTCTTGGGCGATCGTCGTATCCGGATTGGTGCGCGCTACGCGTTCTAATTGGATACAATCAATATCTAAGTTTGAGAGGGGCTTTGGCCCCTCTTTTTTTTGCCAATTTTTCGAGTTTTTTGAAGGCGACTCAATATTACATATGCAAGCGGTTCAAATTAGAGGGGCGCGCATTTGCCTGTTTTGGCTAGGCAATCGCTAGAGTGTATTGCCATTGCATACCAATTGGAGATACCAATTTTGTAAAAACTACAGGGAAATAGCTTATTCTCTGATTTAATTGGTTTTTCTTTTGACTGTAGACTGAATTTACGTGACGTTAGGTCTAAACCAATGCTGAGAACCAATTTTCAGTCATCAAACAGTTTCTTATAAGCTGAGTGCGATCCTTCGTCTCGGTGAAATATGTCATTCAGGAGTACAAAATGAAAATCGCCTTAATTATGGAAAACAGTCAGGCCGCTAAAAGCTCGATTGTTCATAAAGCCCTCACATCCGTTGCGGAGCCGGCGGGTCATACTGTTTCACATTACGGGATGTATGCTGCCGATGATGATGCGCAACTGACCTATGTTATGAATGGGTTGTTGGCTGGACTCTTGATAAACTCCGGCGCGGCGGACTTCGTTGTTTCGGGTTGTGGAACAGGCATGGGCGCGATGCTCGCCTTGAATACAATGCCGAATGTGGTGTGTGGTCTGGTTATTGATCCGACGGATGCGTTTCTGTTCGGTCAAATTAATGACGGCAATGCGATCTCCATGCCTTACGCGAAAGGCTTTGGCTGGGCCGCTGAGCTTAATCTGCAGGATTGCTACCGGAAACTCTTCGAGGTTGAGCGCGGGGTTGGTTATCCGAAAGAGCGCGCAGAAATCATGGCAAAGAACCGCAATATTTTCAGCGATATGAAAGCTGCCGCAACCAAAGACATGCTGACGGTTATGAAGTCTGTTGATCAAGATTTACTAAAAGCTGCGATCGCAGGTGAAAAGTTCGAAGAGTTATTCTTTGCAAACGCAACTGACGAAGCACTCATCTCCCATGTGAAGAGCCTCTTGGCGGCTTAACCACAAGATCGGAGGGTATGAATTTACCCTCCATTCTCAAATTTCAGGAGCATTTGATGCAAACGAACCCCTTTGACTTATCCGGTAAGACTGCACTGGTGACCGGGGCGAATACCGGGCTTGGTCAAGGCATGGCATTGGCATTAGCCAAGGCCGGAGCGGATATCGCTTTAATTGGTCGGTCAGAACCAACTGAGACCCTAGAGAAGATTGCTGATATTGGGGTGAAATCTCATTCTATCCTGACGGATTTGGGTCGTGCTGAAAATGTTACGGATATTGTTGCCGAGGCTGTGTCTACATTGGGGCGTGCAGATATTCTGGTGAATAATGCGGGTATCATTAAACGCAATGAAGCCATCGATTTCACAGCGGATGAGTGGGATTCAGTGATGAACGTCAATTTGCGGACATTATTTTTCCTTTCGCAAGCTTTTGCGCGTCACCTCGTGGAACATGGCAAGTCTGGCAAGATCATTAATATTGCCTCCATGCTGACGTTTCAGGGGGGTATTCGTGTTCCGTCCTATACAGCTTCGAAAAGCGCCGTAGGCGGCCTCACAAAGGCTCTGGCGAATGAATGGGCATCACATGGCATTAATGTAAATGCCATCGCGCCCGGCTATTTCGCGACCAATAATACGGCGGCATTGCAAGCGGACGAGAAGCGCAATGCCGAAATATTAGGCCGCATTCCAAGCGGTCGCTGGGGTCGGCCGTCTGATATGGGCGGGGCGATTGTTTTCCTTGCCTCAGCGGCGTCTGATTACGTTCAAGGGATCACGCTGCCCGTCGATGGAGGCTGGTTGTCCCGTTAATCTTTGAGGCTGCTAGGCTTTTATTTCCAGTTATGCTTTTAGACAGACTTCTAAAGGCGCACGCTCCTGAGTGCGCCTTTTTTTGATGATCACTAATTGACCAAAATCATTGAGATCGCAGGCACATAGGTCACAAGCAATAGGCAGGCAATAAGGGCGAGATAGAATGGCCACATGGTTTTCACAGTGTCCTCCATTCGGATTTTCCCAACGGCTGAGCCTACGAACAACACTGTTCCCACAGGTGGCGTAATCGTCCCGATCCCCAAAGCCAGCATCATGATGACGCCGAAATGGACGGGATCAACACCAATGGTTTGAACGACGGGTAGGAAGATGGGGGTGACGATGATGATGAGTGGCGCCATATCCATGAAGGTCCCCAAAACGAGCAAGCAGAACAACACCATGAGAAGAATTAAGACCGGCGAACTCGTCAGTCCCAAGATTAGGTTCGACATCATCAACGGCGCTTCCAGAAGCGCCAGTAACCAACCAAATGCCGCCGCTGATCCGATGATAAGCATGATCAAAGCCGTCGTTTTGGCGGAGTTAATAACCGCGGTCTTGAACTCCTTCAGACCCAGAGTTCTGTAAAAGAAAACACCGATAATCAGGGTGTAGACGATCGCGACTGCGGAACTTTCCGTTGGCGTGAACACGCCGCCCAAAATACCGACGACGATGATAACAGCGGTTAGAAGGCCCGGAATTGCGCCAATGGCGGAGAGCAGCAAAGCTTTGAAGCCCGGGAAGAGGCCTTTCGGATATCCCTTTTTGCGCGCGATGATCGAGACGACGAGCATCAGGGCGAGGCCGCATAAGATGCCCGGTAAAATTCCCGCGACGAAGAGATCGCCAATTGAAATCGAAACACCGCTCGCCGCAGCATAAATAATCATATTATGGCTGGGCGGAATAATAAGCCCCAATATGGCGGCAGAGCAGGTGACGTTGACGGAGAAGCTGCGATCATATCCTTTTTCTTCCATAATCGGAATCATCGTCGAACCGATGGCGGACACACTCGCAACCGCAGACCCGGAGATCGCGCCAAACATCATGGAGGCCCCGACATTAACGTGACCGAGGCCACCGCGAACGCGGCCAAACATACCTTCTGCGACTTTAATTAACCGCGCGGCAATGCCGGTTTGGGTCATCAAATCCCCTGCGAAAATAAAGAAGGGAATGGCCAGGAGGGTGAAGACATCAATACCTGCGGAGAGGCGTTGCACCGCGACGAGAGGGT
This sequence comes from uncultured Algimonas sp., assembly GCA_964477595.1. Taxonomy (GTDB): domain Bacteria; phylum Pseudomonadota; class Alphaproteobacteria; order Caulobacterales; family Maricaulaceae; genus Litorimonas. Next base: position 34,916 of record CAYZGF010000001.1, on the reverse strand, counting down.
TTAGACCCAACATCGCAAATGTGATCATGGCTGAAATCAGCAAGGCAAAGGCGACCGGTACGCGAATGCAGAGCAGAACGAAAAGGCTGAGAAGGAGGACGAGAAGTGCCATGTTAGTCGGTCTTCTTTTCTGATTTTGAACTTAATGTCTCAAAGAGTTGCGCGCCGGAGAAAAGCGTAATCAGCGCACCGGCAATGGGGAGGGGAAGCAGCGCCAAACCTCTCGGCAGACCCAGAGACGGAATGTCAAAGGCCCATAATGTTGTCGTCAATTGCCAACCCGCAATAATCATAATGATGCCTGCGCCCGCTACGGCTAAATGCGCCGTCATGTCAAAAAGCTTGGCAAGGCGGGCAGGAACAGCGTTTCGAACGGCATCAATGCGGATGTGAAACCGCTCATGCACACCAACGGCCGCACCGAAGAAGACCAGATATCCGAGGAGCAAGAGCGATAGTCTCTCCGACCACGCCGGGCTGGCATTGAAAAAATATCGGGCGACGACCTGATAGGAAATAATGGCCGTCATAGCGACAATACAGGAGGCGCTGATGAACAGGGCGATCCCGCTAAGGCGATCTAAAAGGGTCTTCATGTGCCTTGCTCTCCCATTCGGTCAATTTCCGCTACATAAGGCTGTAGGTCCGGCGTGACGAATTGCTCATAGACGGGGTCCATCAGGGCGCGGAACGGCTCACTATCAATATCGGTGAGGATTTCCCCACCAATTTTGAGAAGGGCTTTCTTAGACTCTTCCACACTGGCATCCCATAGGCTGCGCATAACGCCCATTGAATGGCGACCGGCCTCCAGAACGAGCGCTTGGTCTTCTTCGGAGAACCCTTCCCACGTTCGCAGGCTCATAATTAACATATCCGGTGTTCTGAAATGCCCCGTTTCAGAGAAGTTCGGCGCGACCTCATAATGTCTTGTACTGATATAGGCGGGCCAATTATTTTCGGCGCCATCAATCACATTTTGGACGAGGCCTTGATAGACTTCGCTGAAATTCATTGGCGTCGGATTTGCGCCCAGCGCTCTCATGGTTGCCAAGAATATATCTGAATTCGGGACCCTAATTTTCTGACCTTTCAGGGCGGATGGGTCCGGAATGACGCGATCCGTATTATAAAACCCACGACCACCCGTATCGTAAATAGCAACACCGCGAAGACCGAAAGATTCCAGCGACTCCATAATCGTACTGCCGATTTCACTGTCGATCACACTGCGCTGATGCTCAGTTGACCGGAACAAGAAGGGAAGGCTGAACAATTTTGTCAGAGGCGCAATATTATTCAGCGCCGCACTAAATGTTCGCGTGAGGTCGAGCCCGCCAAACATAGCGATTTCCAAAGTGCTGCCTTCAGAGCCGAGCTGTCCACCGGGGTAAAGTTTGACCTTGATACGACCCTCTGATTTTTCCTCCAGATAGGCTCCCATAGCCCGCACGGCCTGAACCGCCGGGTAATCATCGGCCTGTGAGTCCGTGGCGTAAAGTGTGCGGGTTCCGCCAAGCACTTCGGCTGAGCATCCCGTTAAGGCCAATGAGCCGCCCATCATCAATCCGCCAAAATTTCGGCGGTTGAGATTGGACAGGACTGGTTGCCTCGTAGTTCGACGACTATCTCGTCCGGGGTTATTTTTATCGGTCATTTTCCACCCGCTTTGTCAGCTGATAAATGCTTCGTTCGTTTTGCAAGTTGATAGTCATAGAGAGACGGCACATCTTCCATCGAAATATTGATGCGCTCGCTGTAAGGCGTGGGCACATAGGCGACATCAAATTTGCGGTTGCCGGAAATACCCACCAGTCTGGCTGATGGGCCTTCTTCCAAACCGCGCAGAGTCACGACTTCATCACGATCTGCACCGCTGCGCACATTCACCTTCAAATTCCATGTGGTGTTGAAACGGCCATGGCCGGGCTGCCAATATCCGGCCCCGCTGCCATCCCAAACCGGATAATAAGGGCCGGATTTATCCCGCTTCGCATCCACATTCAGGGTGACATTGTCGAATAGATTTTGATGATTGGCCCCGGCATGTTGGTCCAGAACCGCCGCTTCATTTACGACCGCATTTTTAAACACGCATTTCGTCGATTGCGTGTTCAGACTGAGTGAATGGATCGGTGCGTTATTGACCGTCAAATTTTCTACTAGGACGTTATGAACATTCCCCGCATGAACGGAATAATGCGCTTGCCGGTCGCCATTCGTGGTAATGTCTGAGATCGTAATATTCGCGCTATTATAGCTCAGGATGCCCGTATCCGCGTTTAGGAAGGTGACGTCCCGTATCCAGCCATCGAACACGCTGGTCAAATAAATGCCATTATATCCGCGTTCCAAGTGATGCCCGAAATAAGGAGAGTTCGGAAATGAGATATGAAGGTCTTCAATTCCGACATTTGTCAAATGTTGCCATTCGGCGAACTGGGCGGGGATAGCCTCTGTAATATTATGCAGAAGGGGGTCACTAATGGTGACGATATCGCCGCTAATGTCCAAAACTTTCGTTTTTTGACGCACGAGTGGTCTGTCGGGAAACGTCCAATGATGTGAACCGATTTTCTTTCCGGTGTCACCCGTACCGTAGATTTCTTTCAGTAATGGGCCGTCTTCGCCTTCGCGGTTTAACCATTGTAATTCCACAACATCACCAACACTTAGCTGGCTTGCATTTGTGACCGAGACCTTTCGCGTTCCCGCGCGACCGGATGTGGCATTCGCCAAGACTCTAATTTCGGGGTCTTTCTCTTCCAGATAGGCGGCGGCCCGCGTGCCGTCTTTTTGCACCCAAATAAATCCGCCCGTCCATGAATATTCAGAGAAAAGCTCATCAATATTGCGGTCTGTCTCCCGCTGGCGTTTGTCGTATTTTTTGAGATATTCCCGGATTTCGCTGAGGTAATCCGTTTTGTCGATCATCTGTAATGGGCGCGGAAAATGAAGATCTGTTCCCTCCGCGCCTGAACCTGCGCCGCGCAAGACAATGTCGCTGCGTTTGATCTTCAAAATATCAGATATGATCACCCGACCTTTTGGCAGTTTTACCACGACCGGGCCGCGTGTTTTATGTGCGGCGTCCAACGCCTTTAACATGGCTTTTGAATCGTCAATTTCATCATCAGCCGTAACGCCGTATTTTGTAACGTCGATGATCTTACCCTTGGCTGTCGGAATCTCGCCAATCCCATGATTATAGCCGGCATAGGAGAAGTCGGGCAGGCGCTCCTCAGCCATAATCTCAGCATTGGTCAGAATTTGGATGCGACCATCTTTATTCGCATGAGAGATGGCAGGAGAGCACGCGGCCGCGAGGAAGCCGAATAAGGATAATGTTTTGAGCCGTGTGAAATGGGTTCCCATGTGTTTTGGTAGTCATCATATTCGCGAAAAGCAAAGATATTCTGTGTGTCTATACCAATTATATATGATGAACTTTGTATTTTCATATATTAAAATACTGAATAATATAATAATTTTTATATATATACCAATTTAAGCGAGCCAATACTGGACTTACCAATGTGAGGGGCGTGTGCGGGAGGAGATAGTCGTGCGAAGCGCTATCCCATGTCCTCGCTAGAGGTCCAGGCAAGCGGAGATTGCGACTGTTCATCGAGGAAACAGCTCAAGCCAGAATATAAACAGGACATGCCCGCAGAGTTGTCTTCCCGATGGAATACCAAAGGGTAGAAGAAAAAGTGTTTTACGCGAAGACGTGTGGATTGGGTTGTAAGGCCATTCCACGACTCTGCGGCGATGGTTTTTGAAGAAACGGCCGGTGCAACCCTAGAGTTGGCCCACTTGGAACCACTAGTCGGCTCTCGTTCCTAAAGCCCCGGCACCTCCAAAGTTCTCACACTCTGACGCTCAGACCCATCGTCTCTCAAACCAGCAAGCGAGGCCTCACCTGTCCCATGTCTGAAAGAACATATGCAATATATCACAGCTTCTGAAAGTGAGGATTATTCTCTTTAAAATAGGAATAAGTTATTGAAACATAATCATTCTGAAATTTTCGACTTCGGGATATAGTTTTTCAGGTTGTTAAAAAATCATCCCGAACCAGTTGAAAGCTAAGCGGGCCGCAACAGCCAAAATTAACAGGCCGGTCAGTCTTTGTATCCAGATTTGAGAGATATATTTCACGCCGATATGGTTGCCGATAAAGCCGCCAATCATCACGGCCGGGATGAGCGGCCAGAATGCGAAAGCGTCTGAGAAGCGGTCTAAATCTGAAAGCTTCATGGATTGTCCGATAAACCCTGCTGCCGAGTTGAAGAGGATGTAAACACTGCAAGCGGCAGCGATCATTTTAGCGCGTCCCCAAGAAAGAGCGTATAAAATTGGGGCTAGAAATATACCGCCGCCTATCCCGACAAGGCCGGAGTAAAACCCAATGGCGGCGCCGATTAAGGCCGTGAGAACGGGCGGCGTCTCTTTCAGCGCGATCTCTTGTTTCGTTTTTGCGCTCCATAAAAGCCGCATCCCGGCAAAGAGAAGGGCGATCGCCAGAAGTCCGATAAAGAGCGTTTCGGAAATATTGAGCCGTCCGCCCAACCAAGCCGCCGGAACGGAAAGTGCGAGAATCGGCCAAAGGCGCGTCCAAGGTATGAGGCGAGCTGCTGAATAGCGAAGCGTATTTCCAAAAACGACAACAATGTTGCAGCTCAGCGCAATAATCGGGATCAGGGCGTAATCTATCCCGCCGGCCACCAATAGGGCCGTATAGGTTGACCCGCCACCAAAGCCGACACTCGCATAGAGGCAAGCCGTCAGGGCAAACAGGAAGGCGAGAACTGCGAGCTTCACGTCAATGCATCAATCAGGATAATGTCCATTAGCGCATCAATGCCATAAGGTCCGCCCATTGGTGGAATCCGAATGAGAGCATTGGCCGAGGATTGTGGGCGCAGGCGAAAGCTGTCTTGCAGAGGGAGTGGCTTTACTTGGATTTGACCCTGTTTGACGGATGCGGTTCCGCGCAAATAGGTCTCCCGCGGACCGTTTTCTTCAATTTTGCCGTCCAGCTTTGCGGATAGAATTGGTGTCATTTGTCCGAGGAGGGGGCGCAAGAATAAATGGGCGCAGACAAAACTACTCGCCGGATTGCCCGGTAGGCCAAAGGCGATTTGTTTCTCTTTTGTGGCCATCCAGCTTGGTTTGCCCGGGCGAAGGGCAACGGTTTCAAAGATCATTTCAAATCCAGCGTTGCGGAAACCGGGCCGTAAATGATCATGATCCCCGACGGACGCTCCGCCGATAGGCACGATGATATCGACGTCAGAGAGGCGCTCCAAGCGAGCTGCTATAATATCAGGCTCATCCGGTAATATGCCGAGATCGGTGACATCCGCGCCCCAACTCTCCAATAATGGAATAAGCCCGACGGCATTTGCCGCGTGGATTTGGCCGGGGGTCAGCGTCTCTCCGACCGCCCGCAATTCATTGCCCGTGCTGAAGATCGCAATGCGACGTTTCGATTGGACCTTTATCGTTGCGTGGCCCGCCGCCGCGAGGAGTGTCAAATCCGCTGCGGTGAGCCTGTGACCGGGACCAAATAGAGGGTCGCCGGAGTGAAAATCCGAACCTGCGGGCCGAATATGCGTGCCAGCCTCTGGCGCAGCGTTCACGGTCAGGTTCCGTCCGTCACGTTCACCCTTTTCCTGGATAAGAACACGGTCAGCCCCGCGAGGTATCATTGCGCCTGTGGAAATACGGACCGCCTGTCCTTGACCGACCACGCCGTCAAAAGGTGTTCCGGCTGCGGATTCGCCGATAATTTCCAAGCTATCGCCCGTTTTACAGGCCGTGATCGCATAGCCATCCATATTTGAGGCGGAAAATGGGGGCATAGCGATTGCTGCGGTCACAGCCTCCGCGAGGACACGGCCTCCAGCACGCGAAATTCTGATAGGTTCAGCCACCGGACTGGGGCTGAACGACTCTATATGAGCCAGCGCGGTTTGAACGGAAATCATATGCGTGTTTAACCTGTGAGGATGCAGGCATAAAGCATTGCCTTGTGCGATATGGCGCATAATCTAGCTTTTGTGACACCGACTTTTGACAATGCCGAAGATGTATTGCGTGATTTCCTAGAGAAATCCGACGCGGCTTTGGTTATTTTAACGGATGTAACCGGCGGAACCCTACGCGCCCGCGGGGCCATGATGTGCGTGACGCAAGATACGGCTGTTGGCTATATCTCCAATGGATGTGTGGATGCGGACATCATTGCGCGGGCGAGGGCGGGGCAATCCGGAACCTTTATCTATGGCGAAGGATCGCCTTACCGCGATATTGTCTTGCCGTGTGGCGGGCGGTTGGAAATCGCAATTCTTCAAAACCCGGATAAGTCAGCCATTCATTCGGCCTTATCCCGATTAGGCAATCGTGAGGTCACCGAATTAGAGTTAGGTGATTTTACCCTGTCTCTCGCGCCTCGCATAAAGCTCCGGATTGCAGGTCGAGGGGCAGCCTGTCTGGCGTTGGCTGACTTGGCGCGGGGCAGCGGATTTGATGTTGTGATCCAATCCCCGGATGTTGATGGTGTACCTGACGCGCAACATTTGATCGATCCGGACAACCCACCCGCAATACAGGATGATGCCCGAACCGCGGTGGTCTGCTTATTCCATGACCATGATTGGGAGGCGGCCCTTCTGAGGCAGGCCTTAGACGGGGAAGCATTCTATATCGGGGCGATGGGCAGCCAACGCACACATGATATCAGGTGCCAAAATTTAAGCGCCGAAGGCGTCTTGGAAAATGAAATTGCGCGCATCCATGGTCCGATAGGTTTGGTCGGATCGCAACGGGATGCGCGGCTTTTGGCCGTCTCCATACTCGCAGAAATTATCCAATCTGCACAGCAAGCAGATTTGCTGTGAACCCGGCAGATATAGCTTGCATCATTCTCGCCAGTGGACTGTCGCAGCGCTTTGGGGAGGCGGATAAATTAGAGGCAGATCTATGTGGGCAGACAGTCATCTCCCACGTCATAGAAACTGCGAAGCAAGTCGGGTTTGGGGAAATTTGCGTCGTGTCCAATCGCTCTCTTTTAGGCGAATATAGAGTTGTGAAAAATAAAAACCCCGAAGCGGGGCAAGGCCATGCTTTGCGATTGGGACTGGAAGCTACCCGTAAATCGAATTTGGAATATTGCCTGATACTGCTGGGGGATATGCCGTTGATCTCTTCAGCCTATCTCAAAAACATGATTTCAAAAAATGCGCAAAAACAATCGATTGTGAGCCTTTGTGAATCTATCCGAATGCCCCCGGCCGTGTTTAATAGGGAGGCAATTGATAAAATTTTGAGCCTGGAGCCGCGCAAAGGTGCCCGCGAAATCTTTGACGCGCTAAATCTTCAAACTGTCGAATTGCCGCCGGAACAGGCACTGGACGTGGACACGCCTGAGGATTTGGCTAGGGTGATAGAGATTATGAGAGCCCGCAAAATATGACTGCGTCGTCAGCACAAAATATAGATCGGAATATCGCTGCGCCGCTTGTCGATTCTTTCGGGCGGACGGTCACCTATTTGCGTCTTTCTGTAACAGATAGATGTGACCTGCGCTGCACCTATTGCATGGCAGAAAAAATGACGTTTCTGCCAAAGTCTGACCTTCTGGATGCTGATGAATTGGAAGAGGTTGCCCGCGCCTTTATTGCGCGCGGCGTGACCAAGATTCGGGTGACGGGCGGGGAGCCGCTTGTCCGGCGCAACATCATGGATATCATGTCGCGCCTGTCCGGTTTTCTAGGCCACGGTCTGGAGGAATTGACCCTGACCACAAATGGAACGCAACTCGCAAAACACGCGGAGCAACTCGCCAAATTTGGCGTGAAGCGGATTAATTTGTCACTCGACAGTCTGAACCCCGAGACATTTTCGCGGATCACACGAGGCGGAAAGCTGGCTCACGTTCTGGACGGAATTGCGGCCGCACAATCACATGGCCTCAAGGTCAAACTTAATGTGGTGGTCTTGAAAAATGATAACGCCAGTGAAATTCCGGATATCATAAAATGGGCGCACCGCCGCGATATTGATGTGACCCTGATTGAGGCCATGCCGCTGGGCGAGATCGAGGCAGACCGCTTTGATCAATATATCCCGCTCTCGGTTGTCCGGTCTGATCTGGACAAACAGTTCACACTCACGGCGGACACATATCGGACGGGTGGGCCGTCGCAATATTGGCAGGTCGCGGAAACGGGTGGACGGCTTGGCTTTATTACGCCTTTGTCCAATAATTTTTGCGGTGGCTGCAACCGGGTTCGCCTGACATGCACGGGAAAGCTATTTATGTGTTTGGGACAGGATGATGATGCCGATTTACGTCATGTTTTGCGGACAGGGGGCGATTTGGACGCAGCTTTAACGGAAGCGATGACGCGCAAGCCCAAAGCCCATGATTTTCGGATTGAGACACCGGGCGCAGCCCCGGCTGTCTCGCGACATATGTCGATGACCGGGGGCTGACATGGCGGTGATCTTGTTTTTTGGTCGTTTTTCGGACCTGTCTGAGCGTTTGGAGATCGAGCTTCCCGACACGGTGACCGATAAGGACAGCCTGACCGCGTTCCTGTCTGGTCAAATAGAAGGCTTTGCGGAGATAGCCGCCAAACCCGATACGCGCATTTCGGTCAATATGATGGTGTCGATGAACCCGGTGCCTGTGACGAATGCGGACGAAATCGCCTATATGTCGGCACTATCGGGCGGATGATCCGAATATCAAAGATATCAATTGATCCGGAGGATGAGTTGCTGGCGTTTCGGCGTAAAATGCCAAATGCCGGGGCGATTGCGTCTTTTACAGGTATTGTCCGCGATGATGGACAGACCGAGTCACTCACTTTGTCCCATTATCCGGGTTTTACCGAAATTCAGATTGAAGGTTTTGTAAAAGACGCGAGCGCGCGATGGGACTTGCAAGGGACATCAATTCTACACCGCGTCGGAAAGATGCAGGTGAGTGAGCCTATCGTTTTTGTGGCCGCGGCGTCCGCCCATCGCCGAGACGCTTTCGAAGCCTGTGACTATCTAATGGATAGGCTGAAATGCGATGCACCGTTTTGGAAACAAGAAACGAGTGATGGCGAAACCCGCTGGATTGAGCCGCGCGCACAGGATCGGACCGACCTGACCCGGTGGTCATCATGATCGGTATTGATGAAACATTGATGTTCCAGCCTTTGACTTTCGCCGTTTTGACCGTGTCAGATACGCGCGATGACAAGACTGATAAAAGCGGGAACACGCTCGCAGACCGGATTACGACTGCGGGTCATCGTCTCAAAGATAGGGCAATCGTAAAAGACGAGGCGGATGCTGTGTCTAACCAAGTGCGGGCTTGGGTTTCTGATCCCGATATTCAAGTTATTCTCACGACGGGCGGGACGGGTCTGACGGGACGGGATGTTACGGTTGAGGCTGTAGCTCCCTTATTTGAAAAGACATTGGAGGGCTTTTCAGTTCTGTTTCATCAAATGAGTGCAAAGTCGATTGGCCTCGCAACACTCCAATCCCGCGCCTGTGCGGGCGTTATGGACGGAACATTTATATTTTGTCTGCCGGGGTCGACAGGGGCTGTGACGCAGGCTTGGGATGACATCATCTGCGGCGCATTGGATAGTCGCTACCGTCCAACCTCTTTGGTGGACCTAATTCCGAGGCTAAAAGAATGACGAAACTTACCCATCTTGATGAAGCCGGTCGGGTGTCGATGGTGGACGTGTCTGATAAGGCTGTGACGTCGCGACGGGCGGTCGCGGCGGGTGCGGTCATCATGTCTGAAAATACATTTGCGAGTTTGCAATCCGGCGATAACCCGAAAGGCAATGTTGAAACGACAGCAGAGCTGGCCGGGATTATGGCCGCGAAAAAAACCTCCGACCTCGTACCGCTTTGTCACCCGCTACCGCTCTCTAAAGTCAAAGTGCAGATCACGCCTGACTCCGATTTGCCCGGTGTCAACGTCACCGCCGAAGTCAGAACCTCCGGTGTGACGGGTGTGGAGATGGAAGCGCTGACAGCCGTGTCTGTCGCTTGTTTGACGATTTATGACATGTTGAAAGCGTCCGACAAGGCCATGCGGATAACCGATATTGCACTGTTGGAAAAGCAAGGCGGCAAGAGCGGTCATTGGGTTGCGCCTAAATGATATAAATGGCTGGTTGACCTTGTGCGCTGTGCTCGTTATTGCGAACCATTCTTAACAACTGTCTTCCAAGGCTGACGATATGTCCCCCAAATTCCGCAAATATCTGATTCTGGCGCATCTATGGTTGGCCGGACTCATGGCGCCTGCCTTTGCCTTACATGCAATATCCGGCGGTCTTTATTTGATGAATATTAAGGGGACTGCCGCGACAGAGCGCGTAGCGTTGCCGACTGGGGCTGAATTGGATTTTGAAAGCGCTACCTTGGAAGAGGACGTGCGGGCCTTGCTGAAAACCGCAAATTTGAATCATGAATTCGAATATATCCGCAATCGCGGCACGGTCATTCAATTACGCCCTACCTCAGAGACCTATTTAGAATTCAAACAAACCCCACAAGGATTATCCGCAACACGGGTCAAGCCTGACACGGTGCGGTCCATGATGGAGCTTCACAAAGGACATGGCCCGCAGATATTTAAAAGCTACCAAAAGCTTGTTGCCGTTTTGTTATTGGGTGTTGTGTTGGGCGGAATTCTCGTTGGTTTAATGGCGAAAGCCTATCGGCGTCAGACCGTTATCGCGGTGGTGATCGGTATGGTCGTCTTCGTGCTTGTCGGCTTCGTGCTTTAGCGCGACTCGCTGATGTCCCCGTCTTGGCGAAAGCTATCCAAAGCGGGATCACTTGTTAGCTGCGTGGCTTTGACCGTGAAGTAAACGGCCTCGCAAATATTTGTGGCGTGGTCCCCGATACGTTCCAAGTTTTTCGCGACAAAGAGAAGCTCTGTACAGGCCGGAATGGTGCGGGGATCGCCCATCATAACCGTGACAAGCTCTCTAAAGATCGCGTCATAAAGATCATCTAAGTCACTATCGGCCTGCCAATAATGAAGGGCGGCAATGGCGTCGCCTTTCAGAAGTGAGTCCAGAGCTCCGGCGAGTTGCTTTCGTACCTGCTTGCCCATGCGGTAGACAGATTTCGCGATATCAATCCGTTTCTCTTCATTGATGATCATGGCGCGGCGGGCAATGCCTTCCGATAAATCGCCAACGCGTTCCAGGTCAGAGGCAATGCGTGTTGCGCTGATGATGCTGCGAAGGTCTTGCGCTACCGGGTTACGAAGCGCGATGATACGTTGAACAGCCTCATCGATTTTGAACTGCAGCGCATTGGCGTCTTGATCGCGGTCGATGACTTGTTGGGCTTTTATGCTGTCGCGTTTTTTGAACGCCTGCATGGCGTCCTCGACCATCTCGCTGACGAGTGTGCCGAGGTCGGTCAGATCATTTGTGAGGCGTGAAAGCTCCGCGTCATATCCGGATACAATATGGGTGCTGTTACTGATCATTCTCATTCTACCTTAAACTCGTGTCTTCATGACATGATTCCCGCAATCTGAAAATCATTTGCGAGAATACGCGCTATGTCTGACTCACATGACGCGCAGTCTAAAGTTTTGTGAAAATTCAGTGACAGTTCAAATTGTAAGCTTTTTACTTAACCGCGTTGGAAATATAGTTCTCCAACATTTCCTGACGCCCTGAAACAGGGGCCGGTGACGTGTTCCGCTTTAAGGCATCTGCGGCGACATCGTCCAGGCTGGCTTTCCCGGCGAGCATGTCTGCGCCAACGCCATTTTTCCAGCCTGCATATCTTTTATCTTTAAAGGCTTGCAGCGTGTCCGTTTCGATCATGTCCGCGGCATTGATTAACGCGCGGGCGAGAAGGTCCATGCCGCCAATATGACCGTGGAAGAGATCATCCGCATCGCAGGATTGACGTCTGACCTTAGCGTCAAAATTTGAGCCGCCATTTTTGAAGCCGCCGCCTTTCAGAATGTAATACATGGCCAGCGTCGTTTCGCGCAGATCATTGGGGAATTGGTCTGTGTCCCAGCCATTTTGCGGATCGCCGCGGTTGAAATCGATAGACCCGAAAATCCCAAAGGCATTCGCCATCTCGACTTCATGTTCAAAGCTGTTTCCGGCGAGGGTGGCATGGTTGGGTTCAATATTGACGCCGACCTCTTTCTCCAATCCATATTGCTTCAAGAAGCCATAGACGGTGCCGACATCGCGGTCATATTGATGTTTTGTGGGTTCATGCGGCTTGGGTTCAATCCAGATATCACCTTTGAAGCCGATCTTATGTTTATGTTCGACAACCATGGCGAGGAAACGACCGAGTTGCTCCATCTCTTGTCCGACATTTGTGTTCAGAATTGTGTCATAGCCTTCGCGACCGCCCCAAAGGACATAGCCCGATCCGCCGAGACGGTGCGTGGCTTCCAAGCAGTGTTTGACTTGCAGGGCTGCAAAGGCCGCAACGTCAGGATTTGGGTTGGTTGATGCGCCCGCAATATAGCGGGGGTGGGAGAAGTTATTCGCCGTACCCCAAAGGAGCTTCGTTCCGTGCTTTTCCATTTTGGCTTCGACTTTATCGACGATTTTAGCCAAGTTTTTGACGTGCTCTTTTGGCGTCTCTGCATCGGCCATAATGTCAACGTCATGGAAGCAGAAAAAGGGCTGGCCCAAACGGTCAAAGAAATCGAAAGCCGCATCTAATTTAGCTTCTGCCGCTTTCTGATCGTTCTTTTTGCGGGCATGCCACGGGCGGTTGAATGGACCGCCGCCAAAAACGTCCGCGCCGTCCCAACAGAAGGTGTGCCAATAGCAAACGGCGACGCGTAGATGTTCTTCCAGAGACTTCCCCATGATGACTTTTTTGGGGTCGTAATATTTAAATGCCATCGGATTTTGGCTGTCGGGACCTTCATATTTAATGGGGTCAATATGGTCGAAATATCCGCTCATGAGTTCAATTCCTTCGTCGTATTATATAATTTTGTGAAAACGTTGCGCCGCTCCGCATAAAGATCGCGCATATCCGCATTGGGATCTATCACATGAGAAATCGCCGGCGGTGTGCAAACATCTTCAATTGTGTCTTCACCCAAGCAAAGACGCGCCAAGCGCGCCGCGCCAAAGGCCGGACCAACGGCGCTGGCCTCCCGGTAGGTGAGGGGCATATCGATCGCGGAAGCGATGATTTCGCCCCACCAATCAGATTGAGACCCGCCGCCGATAACGGATAAACTCTCAATTGATGTCCCGCTTTCCCGCAAGACATCAACGCCGTCTGCCAAGGCGAATGCAACCCCTTCCAACGCCGCTTGGGCGAGGGTGAGGGGCGTATCCTCATGTGTCATACCAAAAAATGCGCCCTTGGCCTTGGGGTCATTATGCGGTGTACGCTCACCGGATAGGTAGGGCAGGAAAATTGGGCCTTGTCCCAGCGTGCGGGCTTTGGCGGTTTCTTCGTACAAGCTGGATTCGGATTCAAATCGCGTGACACGGGCAACGAAATCAACGGCGCTGGCCGCAGACAGGATCACGCTCATGCGGTGCCACAAATTTGGCAAGGCATGGCAGAATGTATGGACCGCGCCGTCTGTATTTGAGCGGTAGGCTTCATCAGCTAGAAAAACGACACCCGATGTACCGAGCGAGATGAACCCTTCGCCGGGTTGAATTGTACCCGAACCGACGGCCCCCGCGGCATTATCTCCACCGCCCGCCGCGATTGGTACGACTGACATACCCCAGTCATTTGCGATTTTTGGCAAAAGCGTGCCTGTGGCGTCTGACCCTTCATATAGTTTCGGCATATGATCGCGGGATAAATCCGTCAGCGCCAAAACCTCATCTGACCAATCGCGCTTTGCGACATTCATCCAAAGCGTTCCTGCGCTATCGGACATATCGGACGCATAGTTTCCGCTCATGCGGAGACGAACATAATCTTTCGGGAGGAGAACTTTGGCGACCCGTTTAAAATTATCCGGCTCATAGGTTTTCATCCAGTGAAGCTTTGGCGCCGTAAAGCCGGGCATCGCCAAATTACCCGTTATGTTCGTCAGATCGGGTAAGTCGTCCATCATGACCTGACATGACGCCCCGCTTCGGCCGTCATTCCAGAGGATAGCAGGACGGATGATTTGATCGTCTTTATCCAAACACGTCGCGCCATGCATTTGCCCGGACAGACCAATCGCGCGAATAGCTGCGCGGTGTTTCGGGTCGAGTTTGCGGACCGCTTCATCCGTTGCTTTCCACCAACTCGCGGGGTCTTGTTCTGACCAGAGAGCTTGGGGGCGGGAGACGGTTAGGGATGCTGAGGCTTGATCGACCACCGATTGCGTATCATCGGTGATAACCGCTTTCACACCTGATGTGCCAATGTCGATGCCAAGATACATGCCATTTCCCCTGCCGGATGTGACCCCCGGTTTTCGTGTGGTTGGCAATAAATGACAGCGTTGTCAATCGCTCTCATCCCGGGAAGATTCAAAATAATGATTTCGAAGCAATTGACACCGCTGTCATAATGGCTGCAAAGGAGAGTTAACGACTCTGCAGGCTTGACCTGCGGGCAGAGATTAAGGGGAAAACATGTCTCTCACCAATTTGGACTTCGTCGTCCTGGCGTTATACGCCGTTATTCTATTTGGCGTGGCGCTTTATGTCTCGCGAGAGCCGAAAGGCACAGTGAAAACCACCGAAGATTACTTCCTTGCCGGCAAGTCTTTGCCATGGTGGGCGATTGGTGCGTCTCTGATTGCGGCTAACATCTCTGCCGAACAGATTATCGGCATGAGTGGGGAAGGGTACCGGATCGGTCTCGCAATCGCAGCTTATGAATGGCAAGCCGCAATTGTTCTGATTCTTGTGGCGAAATATTTCCTGCCTATTTTCTTAAAGCGTGAAATCTACACCATGCCGCAATTCTTAGACCAGCGTTTCGGTCATGGCGTGAAAACAACCATGTCGATCTATTGGATCGCCCTTTACACCGTCGTGAATTTGACAGTTGTCCTTTGGCTCGGCGGATTGGCCGTTGAAACACTCACAGGCATGAGCGTCTTACCGGCGATGGCAGCTTTGGGGGCCTTCGCGATTGCTTATTCCATTTTTGGTGGTCTGAAAGCTGTCGCGCTGACTGACATTATCCAAGTTGTGATCTTGATTATTGGCGGATTGATTATCGCTTGGCTGACCATGTCCATGATTGGCGGCGGGTCTGTGACCGACGGTTTGGGCCGGATGTACACAGAGCTTCCTGACAAATTCGATATGATTTTCGACAAGGAAGCTAACCCAACGGGCTATGATGCTATGCCGGGGATTTGGACGCTTTTAGGCGGTCTGTGGATTTTGCACCTAAACTATTGGGGCTTTAACCAATATATTATTCAACGTGCCTTGGGCGCGAAAGATCTGCCGGAAGCGCAAAAGGGTCTCGTTTTTGCGGCGGCTCTGAAGCTGATTATGCCATTGATTATCGTTCTGCCGGGTATCGCAGCCGTCATGCTGGCTATGCCGGAATTTGGAGCCCTTGATGCGGATTTGTTGAATGAGAAAACAGACCGGACTTATCCATCAGTCATGGGGCTTATGCCTGCAGGATTGCGCGGGTTGATCTTCGCGGCGCTCGTCGCAGCTATCGTTTCGTCTTTGGCATCAATGGTGAACTCCATCTCCACCATCTTCACGATGGATGTCTATAAGACGAATATCGCGACAGATCGGGACGAGAAGCACTACGTCAATGTTGGTCGGATCGTTTCTATTGTGGCGATGATCATTGCCGTGCTTGTCGCAAAGCCATTTATTGGCGGGTTCGAGTCCGGCTTCCAAACAGTGCAGGATTTGACTGGCTTTATCGCGCCGGGTGTCGTGGCTGTCTTCTTATTGGGCATGTTCTATCAACGCGCAAATTCAGTTGGCGCGTTCACGGCACTTATCGTTTCAGTCATCGTTTCCGCAGTCCTATATACTTTGACAAATAGCGGCGCGATTGATCTCTCTTTCGTTAACCGGATTTGGATTATCTTCCTAATGTGCTTGGCGCTTGGTATCGCTGCCAGCCACATGACGAAGACACCCGAAGAAGAGCGTTTGGTTCCGCTGGGTGATGTGCAGTTTAAAACCGCGACAAGCTTCAATGTTTGGACCGTCATCATCGCGATCGTCCTCGTCGTGCTCTACGTCGTCTTCTGGTAAGCTTGCGGGTCCTATCCACATATTCAAAGGTCAGCCTGTTTGGGCTGGCCTTTTTTATGTCTGCCTGCGGTTCGGCGGATATGGGCAATGCGGAGGACGACATTGTTCTTCAAACGCTGGGTCGCTATGTCTGGACGGAAGATGACAAACAAAAAGCCGGCTGGCCCGGAAGCGGGACTGAGTTCGCTTTTAAAGGCACGAAAGCGACGATTGAAATCACCGATGGCGGTCAGGGTTTCATGGACCTCCAAGTCAATGACGACACACATATTCTCGATCTTAAACCCGGAACGCATGAATATGTGTTGGTCGAGGCAGACACACCTGATGATTTTCATGTCCGCCTGACCCGTCGCACCGAGAGCTATGATACGGGGATGTTCGAATTGGATGTTCCGGAGTTAGAAGGCGAATTTACGCCTTTTGCGCCAAAGTCGCGAAAGATGTTGTTCCTCGGCGATTCCATCACGGCAGGGTTCGGTGTTGCGGGCACGACGAAGACCTGTGAGAATTCGCCCAAGCTTCATGCGCCCTTGGACAGTTATGCCCATTTAACGGCTGAGGCTGTGAAGGCTGACGCGCATTTGATCGCGATTTCAGGACGAGGGGTCATCCATAATTGGGACTCTAACCCTGCGCCTGTGATGCCGGAACAGATTGATCTGGCGCTGCCGGATGAACCGGATGCAAAATGGGATCACAGTCTTTTCACGCCCGACGCTGTTATTGTGCTGCTGGGGACCAATGACTGGTCGGTGATTGATCCGGGGCAGGATGCCTTTCGCGTCGGATATCAGGATATGCTGTCAGAGCTCCGTGGGACTTATCCCAATGCACATATTGTGACTGTCGGTGGGCCGCTTCTAACTGGGGAGAAGGGCGCTGCCATCCGCGATGGTCGTGATTGGGCGTTGGCGGAGCTTCGCGATGAAAATATGTCGTCACTGGATGTCGAGCTCTCGGATTACGGTGTTATCTGGAGCTGTAACTACCACCCCGGCATCACGTCGATGAAGAAGATGGCCAATGCGCTGACGGATCATCTGGAGGTGGTTTTAGGCTGGGACGGTGAAGAGATCGCCATGCCGCCCGCCATTCAAGCGCCCGATGTTTTGCCCGAGGGCGGGCAGGCGCATTTCGGTAAACGTTTGGAAGAGGTCTCTCAAAAAGCACCCGTTTCAAGTGGAACAATTCTTATTGGGGACAGTATCACCGAAGCTTGGATGTGGCAGGCAGATAAAGAAACCTACCCCTTTAACTTGCCAGTCGGAAATCACGGCGTGTCATGGGACGTAACGGAAGGTGCGGTTTTAAGATTGCCGTTGGTCGAACCGTCAGAACCGGAACAGATTTTTATCAAGATTGGGACAAATGATATTTCTTTGGGTGTGCCCTTGGAAGAGATGAAAAAGCATTTTGACAATTTGCTGTCAGGCCTGCGGGAACAGGAACCTCAGGCAGACATCATCGTCCAATCCGTCCTGCCGCGTGAAACCGATAAGCTGGAAAAGGTCGCAAAGGTGAATGCTATGCAGGCTGAGGTGACACAAAAATACGGGGCAGTTCACATCGATTTGACCGACATATTTGCGGCCGATGACGGAACGCTACGCAGTGAGCTGACCTATGATGGATTGCACCTGAATGAGGCCGGATATGCCGTCTGGGGAAATGCGCTTTTGCCATATGTTAAGTGAAACTCGAAAATTCGTTGAATCAGTCTGGTCAAAGCCGGATTTTAAAGATAAAGGAAATCTATGATTGCTATTGCGAAACAAATTCTGATTGCGATTGTTCTGGTGCTTCTCGCCCTTTTGGGCCTTTAGCCGCGAGACAATTCCTATCCATCCGATCGGTTTTTGATCGATTGGCTTTACGTTTCTGCGACTTTTTTTAGCTTAATTCCAACGACGCCAAGAGACTCGATGTGTCTTCCGACACGTTCCGTTCGTCTCTTTCGTTGACCTTTATTTGGAACCGCTCTGCCAAGTGCCGATAGTTTTTCGGTGCGCCATTCACAACCCACCTCGTCAACGGCCCCGTGTAACCGCTGTTGCAACCACTTTGTAAGGACCTCTCATGTTCCGTAAATTTTCATTGAAATCCGTTTCGGTTTTAGCCCTCTGTCTGAGCCTTGCGGCTTGTAGTGAGGACTTAGATGCGCCTGCTGTCGTGACCGATACGACCGAGCTTCGTGCGCCCGGTTCCGTTGATCCGTCAATCTGGCCAAAAGTTGAAAGCCCGGTCGGCTTGGACGCAGATATGGAAGCCCGCATCACGGATATTATGGCGCAAATGACTCTTCGTCAAAAGGTAGGTCAGATCATTCAAGCGGACATCGGGTCAATCGGCCCGGAGGATTTGAAGACTTATCCGCTGGGCTCCATCTTAAACGGGGGCAATTCTGCGCCAAATGGCGATAATCGGTCTCCCGCATCTGCATGGGTGAAATTGGCGGATGAATTTTATGAGGCCTCGAAAGAAGCCTATGGCGATAACATCTTCATCCCGATGATCTGGGGCACGGATGCCGTTCACGGTCATAATAATATTCCGGGCGCGACGGTTTTCCCTCATAATATTGGCTTGGGCGCGACGCGTAATCCGGAACTGCTCGGTAAGATTGGCGCGATTACGGCTCAGGAAATCCGTGTTGGTGCGCAGGAATGGACCTTTGCGCCGACGATTGCCGTTGTACGGGATGACCGCTGGGGGCGGACATATGAGGGCTATTCAGAGAACCCCGAGATCACGGCATCTTATGCGGGAGAACTTATCCGTGGTATTCAAGGTGAAGTCGGCGCAGGTGATTGGCTGACAGGAGATCACGTCATTGCAACGGCCAAACATTTCTTAGCCGATGGTGGGACGAACCAAGGCCGGGACCAAGGTGATTCAATCGAGACAGAGGAAGAAATCCGCGACATTCATGGCGCAGGATATCCACCGGCCTTAGAAGCGGGCGTTCAATCCGTCATGGCGAGTTTCTCGTCTTGGCAGGGTAAGAAATTGACGGGGCATAAAGGGCTTTTGACGGATGTCCTAAAGGGTCAAATGGGATTTGATGGCTTTATCGTTGGCGATTGGAATGCTCATGGGCAACTCGACAGCTGTACGAATACGGATTGCCCGGAAGCCCTACATGCTGGCCTCGATATGTTTATGGCACCCGATAGCTGGCGCGGGCTTTTTGACACGACGCTAAAGCAAGCTGAAGATGGCGAGATTGATTTGGCGCGTTTGGACGATGCCGTGCGTCGCATCTTGCGCGTAAAATTACGGGCGGGATTATTTGAAGCCGGTAAGCCGTCCTCACGCGGTGTGGCGGGTCAATATGATCTGCTGCAAGATCCGGCGTCCAAAGCGGTGGCACGACAGGCGGTTCGTGAGTCTCTTGTTCTTTTGAAAAATGACGGTGTGCTGCCGCTCTCTAATGACGCGACCATCGTGGTTGCAGGCGACGGCGTGGATAATATCGGCAAGCAATCCGGTGGCTGGACTCTGTCCTGGCAAGGGACCGGGAACTCCAATTCTGATTTCCCCGGCGGGTCATCAATGTTGGATGGAATTAAGCGGCATTTAGAAACCGGGTCCGGCAAGGTCATCCAAGCTGATGATGAAGGCGTTTATACCGGGACACCAACTGTTGCTATCGTCGTATTTGGTGAAGACCCTTATGCTGAGTTTAAAGGTGATATCGACACGCTGGCTTATAAGCCGGGAGATGACACTGATCTAAACTTGCTCAAGAAATTCCAAGCTGACGGCATTCCAACTGTTGCCGTTTTCCTATCAGGTCGTCCGATGTGGATGAACCGCGAGATCAATGCGTCTAATGCTTTCGTTGCCGCTTGGCTGCCTGGCTCTGAAGGTGGATATGCTATGGATGTTCTGTTTGGGCAGGATGATGCAGGTGCGCCTATCGATTTCAAAGGGACGCTATCCTACTCATGGCCGCGCACGGCGATTCAGACCCCGTTAAATTATGATGACGAGGATTATGATCCGCTTTTTGCTTATGGATTTGGCCTGACATATGCCGATGATGGCAAATTAGCGGCTTTATCAGAAGATGCAGGCATTGAGCTGTCTCAGAAAAATGAGAGTGAGTTCTTCAAAGCGGGTAAGGCTGTCTTCCCTTGGGAAATGATCGTCGGCGATGCGTCAGGTAAGTTGACCGTCAAAACATCGCGCGCGGAAAGCCCGGGCGGAAATGTGAAAATCATGTCTGCGGATGACGGCGTTCAAGAAAACATTCGAACATTGGAATTCAGCGATGCCGGGCGTTTTGAAATCCGTGGAACACCAATTGATCTGCGCCGTCAAAATACGGGCGATATGGCGCTTTACGTCCGCATTCGTCCGGAAATAGGTGCAGAGAACGCGTCTGTTCGTTTAGGACTGGATTGCGGTGGCACGACGTGCTCTGTCGACAATTTATTATCGGGTGTTTTGCAAGACGCAAAACCCGGTGAATGGGCTGAAGTGTCAGTCAAGCTCTCTTGTATGGGTGATGCATCCGGCATGGAATATGTTCGCTCGCCTGTTGTGATTGAGTCGGACGGAGCCGCGAAATTTAGCCTGTCGGATATTCGCTTAGTCGCAAATGAGGGGCAGGCCGTTTGTTTGAACTAAAATACGGTCATTTTTCAACGAAAGTTGAGCTATATTAACTACACCTTTCTTGCGACGAATTGGCAAAAAGACCATAATGTCGCAGGGAGGGTCGCTTGGTCGCATTTTCATGCGATCGTGCCGCGGTCTTGGGGAAGGGGCCCACGATTATGAAAGCTACGATTACTGACGTTGCGAAACGTGCCGGTGTCTCCATGAAGACTGTCTCACGGGTTCTGAACAATGAACCCAATGTGGCGGAAAAGACCCGTGCGCGTGTGAAAGCAATCGCGGATGAGTTGAGATATTCGACCAATCTTGCTGCCCGCGGGCTTGCGACATCCAAGTCCTATTTGATTGCGTTGATTTACGACAATCCATCGCCGAATTATATTTCTCATATCCAACGCGGGGCCATCGATGCCTGCCGCGAAGTGGGATACCACTTAGTTGTAGAGCCTTTGTCGCTCAGCGACGACGCGGCTCATGAGGATAAGGTCAGACGGATTAGAGTGATCTTGGACAAGTTGCCCGTTGATGGCGTGATTTTAACGCCACCCTTGAGCGATAATCAGGACGTCTTAGACGTGCTTGCAGAGCTAAATGTCAAATGCGTTCGTATCGCCCCTAAAAATGGCGGTTCCCAGGCTTTTGTAGGCATGGATGATGAAACCGCTGCCTATCAAATGACCCAACATCTTTTGGCGCAAGGCCACGAAAGAATTGCCTTTATTCTAGGGCATGTTGATCATGCCGCAACGTCCTTGCGTCATGCCGGCTATATGCGTGCTATGCAGGAAGCGGGTCTTTCTGTGTTGGACAGCCAAATCGTTCAGGGGGACTTTTCCTTTGAGTCGGGGGCTGCTGCGGCTCGTCAACTTTTGGCCGGGGCAGAGGCCGAACGCCCGACAGCGATATTCGCATCAAATGATGACATGGCGGCGGCCGTCATTTCTGTTGCCGGGCAGATGGGCTTGAATGTTCCGAATGAGTTATCCGTCTGCGGATTTGACGATACGCCCCTTGCGCGTGTGGTCTGGCCTGCACTGACGACCGTGCGACAACCCATTTATAAAATGGGTCATCAGGCCGCAAAAGAGCTTGTGCGAAGGTCCGATGAAAAGGCGGAAAAAGGGCAGATTTTAGATTTTGAAATTATGTTGCGGGACTCGGTCACCGACCTCAAATAAATCGTCACAAGCACAATTATAAAGCGATTTTCGAAAACGAACATTTCTTCATTGTTGACAGCGCTGTCATAACTAGACATACGAAAAGTAAGGTCGCATGAGACGATCCACTTGAGGGAATTTAAATTCCGTCTGTCTAAAGGGAAATAAGGTGGCCAATCCAAACACCAAAACATCTGACTCTGCTCAAGAAGCGGGCTCAACATTCGTTCCGGTTGAACCTTTTGAAATTGTCGTATTTGGCGGAACGGGCGATCTTGCACGTCGCAAACTCATCCCGTCACTTTACCACCGTTTTTGTGACGGCCAGATTCCAAAAGCCTCTAAAATTATCGGCGCGTCACGGTCCAAGCTAACGCGCGATGAATATCTGAAAATGATCAAGGACGCGTATAGAACCTTCGTCGTGGATGAAGCGTTCTCGGAAACGCAATGGGACGCTTTTTGTAAGCTGGTCGATTACGTGGCCGTTGACGTGACAACTGATAAAGATTGGGCGGGTTTAGGTGAAAAGCTGGATAAGTCAGAAAAGCTCATAAGGGTGTTCTACTTGGCCATGCCTCCGGCGCTGTTTTCAAATATTTGCCAAGGTCTGAAATCTGCAGGTCTCGCGCATAATCAGAGCCGCGTCGTTCTCGAAAAACCGCTGGGTCATGATTTTAAATCCGCAGACGAAATCAACGAAGCCGTTGGCAAGGTTTTCTCTGAGAAACGGATTTACCGAATTGATCATTTCCTCGGGAAAGAAACGGTTCAAAACTTATTGGTTCTGCGTTTCGGGAACGTCCTTCTCGAGCCTCTTTGGAATCGAGATTCAATCGAACACATCGAGATCACCGTTGCCGAAAGTATCGGTGCGGGCGGGCGCGGGGCCTATTATGACAAGTCGGGCGCATTGCGAGATATGGTGCAAAACCATCTCCTCCAACTGCTTTGTTTGACGATGATGGAAGCACCTGGCTCTACCGATGCCGATGATTTACGCTTGGAAAAAATCAAAGTCCTCCGCGCCTTAGCGCCGATTACGGCTGAAAACGTCCGGGAAAAAACAGTTCGCGGTCAATATGTTAAAGGTAAAGTCGATGGCGAGTCTGCGCCTGATTACCTGACAGATGTCGATATTGAAGAGAGCGATTGCGAAACTTATACAGCCATTCATGCCGAGGTGAATAATTGGCGCTGGGCCGGCGTTCCGATTTACATTCGGACCGGCAAACGTATGAGCGCACGCAGCTCAGAGATCATAGTTCAATTCAAACCCACACCGCACTCCATTTTTGGTGAGGGGATCAAGGTCAATCCCAATAAATTGGTCATCCGCTTACAGCCTGACGAGGCGGTTAATCTCTGGATGGAAATTAAAGAGCCGGGTGCAGGTGGGTTGAGACTGAAAACCTTGCCCTTAAACCTATCCTATGCAGATAATTTCACCGTCAGATATCCTGACGCCTATGAGCGCCTGCTGATGGATGTCGTACGTGGAAATCTCTCTCTCTTTATGCGTCGCGACGAAGTGGAAGCGGCTTGGATTTGGTGTGACGGAATTCTGAATGCGTGGAAAGAGGTGGAGCAACCCGTCTCTTATTACCCCGCCGGGTCGGACGGACCTGATGCTGCAAATCGTATGTTGGCCAATCAAGGCCATGATTGGTCAGACATTTAATGCGCCACGTTCCAACACTACATGATAGCGGGGACATGGTCGCGAATGCTGCGCACGCCATAGAGTCTATTCTTAGGCAAGCTTTGGTGACGCGCGGAACAGCGAGTTTGATGGTCAGCGGCGGAAGCTCCCCTAAACCTCTCTATGCGCGTTTATCCCATGCTAATTTGGACTGGTCTAAAGTTACGATCAGCCTCGTCGATGAACGTTGGGTGGATCCGGGGCAGGAGGGATCGAATGAAGATTTCATCCGCAGTCACCTGATCCAAAATAAAGCTGCTTCGGCAAAATTCTTTGGACTGAAAACACCTCATGCATCTGTAGCCAAAGGTCTGAAATCTGCTGAGGCAAGGTTCAAGACAATTAGCCGACCTTTTGATGTCTGTGTCATGGGGATGGGATCAGATGCACATACGGCGTCTTGGTTCCCCAATTCCAAGGGATTGGACGCCGCGTTAAGTTTGGGAAATGAGAATATTCTCTGCGCCGTCGATGCGGCAGGTGCGCCAGTCGCCGGAGATCATCCGCATCGTATCACACTTACTTTGCGGGCCGTGCTCGACTCTCATTTCATTGTGCTTTTCATACCGGGTGAGGCCAAACGCGAAGTCTTTGACAGCGCCGCTTCCAAGCCGTTATCAAAGGCTCCTGTTCAGGCCTTGCTTCGGGCAGGTGAGAAACTCCACGTTTTTGCGAGCCCGGCTTCATGATAAATTCTGTCATTCAAGATGTGACAGCGCGGATTACAGAGCGCTCCAAAAAAAGCCGCGAAGGTTATCTCGCTGCCTGCGAGGCGCAAATGCGCGAAGGTCCGCGCCGCAAACGTTTGTCAGAAGGCAATGTCGCCCATGCGTCGGCCGGATGTGCTGTATTGGAAAAGACGGAATTGCTCGGCGCAAAATGGGCGAATATCGGCATCGTGACCGCCTATAATGATATGCTTTCCGCGCATCAGCCATTTGAACGTTTCCCCGAATTGATCCGTCATGCGGCCCGTCGGAACGGTGCGACAGCTCAAGTGGCCGGAGGCGTGCCCGCCATGTGTGACGGCGTAACCCAAGGCCGCGAAGGTATGGAGCTTTCGCTATTTTCACGCGATAATATTGCGCAGGGCGCAGCCATCGCGCTGTCACATGATATGTTTGATGCTGCCATCCATCTCGGCGTTTGCGATAAAATTGTCCCGGGGTTGATGATCGCGGCGCTTCGTTTCGGTTGGATTCCGCAGATTTTCGCTCCCGCCGGACCAATGCCGTCCGGCCTGCCCAATCCGGAAAAGGCCCGTGTCCGTCAAGCTTTTGCAGCGGGAGAGGCAACACGGGCTGATCTCTTAGCTGCGGAAGCCGCAAGTTATCACGCGCCGGGAACCTGTACATTTTACGGGACAGCCAACACCAATCAAATGCTGATGGAAGTTATGGGTATGCAATTACCCGGCTCCAGCTTTGTGCACCCTAATACGCCTTTGCGGGACGCACTAACAGCACAAGCTGTTCGCCGTGCGACGCAGATTACAAACATGGCGAAGGGCAAAGACGCAGTCTTTACGCCTGCCTGCCATGTGATTTCAGAAAAAAGCATTGTGAATGGCTTGGTTGGGTTGATGGCGACGGGTGGATCTACAAATCTAACGATCCATATGGCAGCGATTGCACGTGCCGCGGGCATCATTATCAATTGGGATGATTACGCCGCAATCAGCCATGCTGTACCCCTGATCTGTAAAATCTATCCAAACGGAATCATGGACGTGAATCATTTCCATGCTGCGGGCGGGATGGCTTATCTGATTGGTGAGTTGTTAGATGCAGGCCTCATGCAGGGAGATGTAACGACGATAGCCGGTGGCGACGGCTTGCATGCCTACACCAAAGAACCTGTCAAGAATATGCATCTGGAACAGGACGCCGTGATCTGGCGTGACGGACCGAAAGAAAGTCTCGACACAGAGATTTTGACAAGTGTCGATAAGCCAATACGCAAAGACGGTGGTCTGGCCCTTTTGGAAGGAAATCTGGGTCGCGCCGTTATGAAAATATCTGCTGTGAAAGAAGAAAACTGGAAAGTTGAAGCCCCGGCCATCGTGATTGATGATCAGAATGATCTCATCGAGATGCACAAAGCCGGAGAGTTGGAACGAGATTTTGTCGTTGTTCTGAGATTCCAAGGCCCGCGTGCCAATGGAATGCCCGAACTGCATAAACTGACTCCAATTTTAGGCTTGCAGCAGGACAAAGGTTTTAAAGTCGCAATGGTCACGGATGGACGTATGTCGGGTGCATCGGGTAAAGTGCCTGCCGCTATTCACCTTCATCCCGAAGCCTTAATGGGCGGTGCGATTGCCCGCATTCAAACAGACGATATTGTGCGCGTCGATCCGGCAAATAACATAGTTGAAGTCGTTGATGTCGATTTGTCAGTGAGGGAAACGGCTGTTCAACCCCCACAACCGCAATTGGCGGCGCTGGGAATGAACATGTTCGCGGCGCAACGGGCGATTGCCACGGATGCAGAAAGCGGCGCGTCGACATTGGGGGATATGCCGTGGTTCAGCTAATGCCGGAAACGAAAGGTTCGAACGCCTCTTTTGCCAATGGTCAAACCACAGGACTGACACTTGTCGGCGATGTGGGCGGTACGAATTGTCGGTTGGCATTGGCTGAACGAACAGCCTCCGGGTCGATAGAGTTGCATCACTCTGAACGATATGCCGTCGCGGAATATGAGCATTTTAATGATGTTGTGGCGAGCTATTTAAAGACACACAACATCAAAGCCAAACAAGGTGCTTTCGCTTTTGCAGGACCAAAATTTGACGATGAAATCCGGATGACAAACCTGAATTGGATCGTTTCAGAGGAAGAACTCCGCAAGACATTCGGCCTGGAGATAGCGGTCGTCTTAAATGATTTTGTCGCCATGGCGAATGGTGCGACCGTTATTCCCGATGATGGCTTTGACGTCCTAATTGAAGGCAAAGTAGATTACACAAAACCCGTTGCTGTTCTTGGACCGGGGACTGGCATGGGATTATCCTGTATTCTTCCCGGTAAACCGGTTCGCATTATTCCAACAGAAGGCGGCCATACGGCCTTCGCGCCAGGGAATGAATTGGAACGTGAGGTTCTGGCCTATTGGTCGTCTCGTTTGGCTTTCGTGTCTGCAGAAGCCTTATTATCAGGTCCCGGTCTCGTGCGCTTACACACTGCCATTTGCGCGATTATGGATCGTCCAAATCATGATTTGACAGCCGCAGAAATCGTTGGTGCGGCTGAATTGGATAAATCTTCTGTTGCTCGTGTGACTGTCAATCACTTCTGTTCCATGTTGGGTGGGTTTGCGGGGAATGTCGCAGTGACCCAAGGTGCTTCAGGGGGTGTCGTTGTCGGTGGTGGCGTGTCCCGCCATATCGCTAAATTTATTCCGGGATCAGACTTCGTCTCCAGATTCAAAGATCGTGGACCGGGAAGCTGGTATGTCAAAGATATTCCAGTTCGCCTCATCCAAGCCAATTTTGTCCCGCTCTATGGTGCCGCTGCGATGGTGCTGAACGGCTAAATTCAGAGGTGCCCATGCGTGTATCATTCCTATGTGCTTTGATAATGGGCCTCGCCGGATGCTCAGGAATTGAAGTCGAGCCGGATTTTAAAGCTTCTGAAATATCTGAATTTGAGACGATCGGATCAATTACGGTTTCGCAAGACGGGCTTATTGACCCAACTTCGAAAATTGAAAAACTTGGCGGCAAGTACGGGTGGTCCGAAGGTCCTGTTTGGGTCGAAAAGCTCGGCGCTATTTTATTTACTGACGTCCCGGGCAATACAATCTGGAAGTATAAAGACGGTGAGGGGATCACAGAATATATGACGCCCTCAGGCGCCGTTCCACCACTGCCAGAATATACATCCAGCCCGGGCGCAAATGGTCTCATCATGCTGGATGCAGATCATCTCATTGTACCGGATCATGGCAATCGAACGCTTTGGGCACAAAATATAGAGACGAAAACACGTAGCGTTCTGGCAGATAAATTTGAGGGTAAGAAACTCAACAGTCCTAATGATGCGGTCCTGCATAGTTCCGGCATAATCTATTTCACCGACCCGCCCTATGGCCTGAAAAACCAAGACAATAATCCGGCTATGGAGTTGGACTTCAGCGGCGTTTTCGCGCTTTATCCAGACGGAGAGTTAAAGCTCATTGATAAAACGATTATCCGTCCAAACGGTATCATTTTATCACCGGATGAACGGACGCTCTATGTCGCAAATTCTGATCCCGCGACGGCCAATTGGACGGCTTATGATGTGTCCGCTACGGGTGAAATTTCGAATGCCCGTGTGATTGCAGAGGCCTTTGAAGACTTGGCAGCAGGTCTGCCCGGAAATCCTGATGGTATGGCGATGGCGGAAGATGGCACGATCTTCGCAACTGGCCCCGGCGGCGTCTGGATGATGTCTCCAATAGGTGAAAAACTCGGCGTGATTTCAACAGGGACGGCAATAGCCAATGTTACATTTGGCGGTGCAGATGGACGCGATCTCTATATGACGTCGCACACATTCCTTGCGCGGACCCGTACGCAAGTGAAAGGTCACGGCTTTTAGACTAAGACGCCAGCCCTGAGCCCTGTTCAAATTGTATCTTCGCCAAACGGGCGTAAAGGCCGCTCTTTTTGACAAGCTCGGCATGCGTCCCGGTTTCTACGATACGTCCATCCTCCAACACGACGATACGATCAGCTTTCAGGACTGTCGAAAGCCTATGCGCAATGACGAGGGTCGTTCGGTTTTGTGACGCTTGTTCAAATGCTTTCTGCACAGCCTGTTCTGATTCTGAGTCGAGGGCTGATGTGGCCTCGTCCAAGAGGAGAATGGGCGCATCCCTCAAAATGGCGCGGGCAATCGCCAAGCGCTGACGTTGCCCGCCGGAGAGCGTCGTGCCCTGTTCCCCCAGATCAGTGTCATACCCATCGGGCAAAGCCATTATAAACTCATGGGCATATGCGGCCTTTGCCGCCTTCATAATGTCTTCGCGCGTAGAAGCTGTCTTCCCGTAGCCAATATTTTCTGCGGGTGTTCCGGAGAAGAGCGGCGCACTTTGCTGAACCACGGCGATATGTGATCGAAGCGCTTCAGGCTCCATGTGTCGAATATCTGTGCCGTCCAATGTTATAGAGCCCGTCTGAATATCATAGAACCGCAATAAAAGCTGGAAAACCGTGGACTTCCCTGCGCCGCTCGGTCCGACAAGGGCCACAGTTTCGCCGGGTGAAATTCGTAATGAGACATCCGACAAAGCGGATATGTCCTGTCGCGTCGGATAGGCAAATCCGACGGATTGGAAATCAATTTCGCCCTTAACCGTTGATAGATTTAGGGGTGTTCCCGGCGCTGTAATAATCGGGGTTTCATCCAGAATTTCGACTAATCGATCAGCCGCTCCTGCGGCGCGCAAAAGGTTTGTAAAGGTCTCGGTAAGAGAGCTCGCACCACCAATGGCGAGAAAGGCGAAAAATACAAAAGCCGTGATATCTCCACCTGTCATCTTGCCGTTTAAGACAGACCAAGCGCCGAAATTCAGGATTCCAATAATTCCAACAAATGCAATCGTGAACATGAGAGCGGTCAGCATGGATTGAACGAGAATACGTTTGCGTTGTGCGAGGTAGCTGGCTTCAATATCTTCACCGAAACGCAAACGCTCATGTGCTTCTTGCGTATAAGCTTGAACAGTTTGGATGCCGCTAATGGCTTCGCCTGCGCGGGCGGACGCATCGGCAAGGCGGTCTTGGCCATCGCGGGAGTAGCGTTTGATTTTCTTACCGCTCAAAATGAGGGGTAAAATCATTGCAGGTGCAATTGCAACCACCATCAGGGCTAATTTCCAAGACAGGAAAAACATCATCACAATAGAGCCAGTGATGGTAGCGATTGATCTAAGGGCGAAACTGACAGAGCCCGTGATGACTGTCTCAACCAGAGTGGTATCTGTCGTTAAACGTGACAAAACCTCACCTGTGCGAACCCGTTCAAAATAGGCTGGCGATAAAAAAGTGAGGCGGTCAAATACGGCCCGACGAATATCCGCGATCACACGCTGACCCAATCGGGTTATATAGAAGAAGCGCAATGCGCCTGTAATGGCAAATAGGACCGCAAAAACCGAGGCAAAAAGGAAATAGCGATTGAGATTTCCATCGCCTTCAACATCAATTGACTCGCAAATCGTGATCGAGGCTGTTCCATCTCCAAAGCCGCAATCAATGATAAGCTTAACGATCCAAGGCATCGCCAAACTGCCAAGTGCAGACAGAATGAGAAAGATCAGGAAAGCGATGAGTTGTCCTGGATAGCGACTGATAAAGGGCCAAAGCTTTGCCAGTGGACGTAAAGATCGTCCCTTACTCCGCCCGGCTTTATCTTGGTCAATTTTCGCCGCAAAGGCTGCGCCCGCACTCCGGGATGAATCTGTCGCATCACTAGCCATAATTGGGCGCTATCGCACTTTGTATCGGTAGTGTAAAAGCCTCTTTGCGTGAATGTGGGCGACTTGCTGACGCAACTTGCCGACTCGGATAATCCACGCCAAGGGAACGGGATGACAACACCATTAAACATATTGGCCGATAGCTTTGGCCATAAGGCGTTTCGGCCGGGACAAGCTGAAATTGTTGATCTGATTTTATCGGGTCAAAATGTTTTGGCCGTCATGCCAACAGGGGCAGGGAAATCGATCTGCTACCAAGTTCCAAGCCAACTTCTCGACAGGCCAACAATTGTTATATCGCCCTTGGTGGCTTTAATGGATAATCAAGCTGCGGGGCTTCGGGCGAATGGCGTATCTGTCGCGGCCATTCATTCGGGACAATCCCGTGAAGAGAATGTCGCCCAATGGAAGAGCGTGGCGCAAGGCGGAACGAAACTCCTCTATCTTTCGCCGGAACGCTTGATGCAGCCCCGCATGCTCTCTGCGATGAAGGCGCTGGATCCGGCTTTATTTGTAGTGGATGAGGCGCATTGCGTATCGAAATGGGGGCCTGCTTTTCGTCCGGAATATGCTGATCTAAGCCGCTTGAAAGAGCTTTTCCCCAATGCCCGCATGGCTGCTTTTACAGCAACAGCTGATGCGTCAACGCGGAAAGATATCGCCGATCAGCTTTTCTCCGGCCAAGGCGAAATCATTGTGCATGGTTTTGACCGCCCTAATCTCAGCCTGACGGTGTCCTCCTTAACCAACAGAACCCAACAATTGCTGACATGGATGGAAAGTCAGCGCGGTGAGTCCGGCATTATCTATTGCCTCTCCCGTAAGAATACCGAGAAATATGCCGAGGTGCTACGCGGCGAAGGCTTTAATGCATTGCCTTATCATGCAGGCCTGTCCTCCGAGGTGCGATTTGAGACTCAAGAGAGGTTCCTCGCTGAACCCGCCATTGTGATTGTCGCAACAATTGCCTTTGGAATGGGGATTGATAAATCCAATGTCCGTTTTGTCTATCACCTGAACCTGCCAAGTTCTCTGGAGGCTTATTATCAAGAAATTGGACGGGCAGGTCGCGACGGTGCGCCTTCGGAAACGGGGATGATCTATGCGATGGATGATATCCGCATGCGTCGCCAATTTATCACAGAAGACGGTTCTGACAGCGATCATCAGATAAGAGAACATCGCCGCTTGGACGCTCTGCTTGGCTATTGTGAGGCCTCTAAATGTCGACGTCAGGTTTTGATGTCATATTTCGGAGAGACGTCTGAGCCCTGTGGAAATTGCGATGTATGCCTTAATCCGCCCGACCTCATTGACGCCACGGAGGAGGCGATGGCTCTATTCGGTGCTATTGAAGCGACGGGTCAGCGTTTTGGCGCGACCCATGTCATTGGCGTCGCACGTGGAGACGAACTCCCTCGCATCATGCAATATGGACATAATGAGCTGCCCGTATTCGGAACGGCAGATAAACCAAAACAATGGTTCCAAGGCCTGCTGCGCCAAGCCGTCGCCCTTCGCTATCTCAATGTGAACATGGAAGCCTATGGTCGTCTTGAAATCATGTCGAAAGCCCAAGCCGTTTTGGATGGACGCGCGCCATTTAAATGCAAAGATCCGACAATAAAACGTGTCCTCAGAAAGACACATTCGCGCGCCAAGTCGTCGGCTCAAGTCTCGTCCTTGGATCATAAAGACACAGAAGTTTTATCCCGTCTGAAAGCGTTGCGGATGGATTTTGCAAAACAGCTCGGAAAACCCGCTTTTGTCGTGTTCTCGGATGCCACGCTCATTGATATGGTGTCGAAAAAACCCAAAACCCGCGAAGACATGTTGGACGTCAGCGGCGTTGGGCCAAGCAAGTTCGACCGATTTGGAGAGGCCTTTTTGGCCGAATTGGCGGGCTAACTTGTGGCGCCGGAACAGCCTATTGGTACCCCGGCATTATCATTTCCGGCAATGAATTCGAAATTTGGACGCGCATTGGGGTCATAACTGAACTCAAAAACCACAGCTTGCTCGGGCGGTGTGCCGGGCGTTGCGGCTGTCTTTCGATCCGCAATATAAATATCTGCGCCTAGCCCGGATGCATGTGCGCATACAGTTTCAGGTCCCGGCAATTGCGCTGCATCGCCAAAACGACTGGCTTCACCCATTGTGCCAC
The DNA here is from genome assembly GCA_964477595.1 of uncultured Algimonas sp. GTDB lineage: Bacteria > Pseudomonadota > Alphaproteobacteria > Caulobacterales > Maricaulaceae > Litorimonas. The sequence continues at coordinate 2,549 of CAYZGF010000001.1, read as the reverse complement.
TGACATGCACATCAACTTGAATATCGCCTATGACGTCACTGGCTTTCACGCCAAATCCCGCATTGGACGCGACAAGATATCGAGACAGGCCGGGTTCAGATGTGGGAATTTCGACGGCTGTCACGATAGGACGAATATCAAAAGCGACGCGGTGCACGATTTGTGCGGCTGCCGGAAGGCTTAAGAGCTCAATGGCAAGGATACCGAAGAGAATGTAGCGCTTTTTTCCTTGAAGCATAGACAGATTTTTGAGGCGATTCTTCATGAGGCACACCCTGCAATCCTCATGCCGCACGGGACTTGGCGACCGGACATCTATCGGCTAAGCGCCTGCGCATGACGAGGATCAATCAAACCGCAGGCCTGCTATTTTCAGGGGGGCAAGACTCCGCCACCTGTTTGGCATGGGCCTTGGAGACGTTCGATCATGTTGAAACCATTGGGTTCGAATATGGTCAGCGGCACGATATAGAAATGACATGTCGATTGGACGTGCGAAATTCGGTGCAAGATGCTTTTCCGAAATGGGTCGATAAATTGGGTGAAGATCACGTCATTAATCTTGCCGGATTAGGTCAGATTAGTGAGACATCACTGACGCGAGATGTAGAAATTGGTGTCCATGAAAACGGCTTGCCGACCACGTTTGTGCCGGGACGAAACTTGATTTTCTTAAATTACGCAGCCGCTTTAGGGTGGCGTCGTGGATTTTCGCATCTCGTTGCCGGGATGTGCGAGGCTGATTTTTCAGGCTACCCTGATTGTCGGAAAGAGACATTGGATGCACAAATGAAGGCAATTTCTTTGGGTTTGGATCGTGACTACACACTTCACACGCCATTGATGCATCTCTCAAAGTCCGGCGCTTGGGCGCTGGCGCATAAAATTGGCGGAGAGAGTCTTGTCGAAATCATCCGCACTAAAAGCCATACTTGTTACAAGGGCGTCCATGCAGAACTTCATGATTGGGGATATGGGTGCGGAACCTGTCCCGCTTGTGAATTGAGGGCGAATGGGTGGGCCGAATATAAAGGCGATCCTCAGTGACATATTCCGTCAAAGAAATATTTTTGACTGTGCAAGGCGAAGGCGTTCGGGTCGGCACGGTTGCCGTCTTCTTGCGTTTCGCGGGCTGTAATCTTTGGTCAGGGTTAGAGCGTGATCGGGCGGCAGCAATCTGTAAATTTTGCGACACGGATTTTGTTAAAACAGATGGCATCAATGGCGGCAAATATGACGCCGCTAGCCTTGCCAAGAAAGTCGATGAGCTTTGGACCGGCGAGGGAGAGAAATGGGTTGTCTGCACGGGCGGAGAACCTGTACTGCAATTGGACGAGAGCATTATCACCGCATTGCATGAGGAAGGTTTCAAAATTGCAGTTGAGACCAACGGCACATTAGCGGTTCCTGAGGGCATTGATTGGATTTGTGTCTCGCCAAAAGCCAATGCGAAACTGGTCCAAATGTCAGGGGACGAGTTGAAACTGGTTTTCCCGCAAGGAGAAAACCATCCCTCCGATTTTGAAAATCTCGACTTCACCCATTTCTGTTTGCAGCCCAGAGACGATAGCTATCTTGGCGCAGAAAAAAAGGCGGACCATTCTCAGGCCGCCTTTGAATATTGTTTAAACCATCCGAAATGGCGTTTATCAGTTCAAACGCATAAATCGATTGGTGTGCCTTAACTTAGCTTGAAGCTGCGTCCATCGCGGCAAGTTTCTTGCTCAGTTTTTTCGAAAAACGAGAGAATGAGCGCGTTGCGTCTGACCATGTTGAAAGCCCTTGGAGCGGTCTGTCGTTAAAGCTTGAGAAATAATCATAGTCAGCTGTGCCAACGACCGTCCCACCTGCTGAAATGAATTCAGCGGAAACATCCGCGCCACCAATCGCAAAGCTTTGCAAGGACAGATTACTGTCTTCTTTTAGCTGGTTGAATGTCGGGCGGTTATTCTTAACTTCATTAATCGTAACCCGCAGCAGGGTTGGGGCATCCTCAGAAAATGTCAGACCACGCTTGGCGAAATCCTGGACGAGTTCTTCCTGCATATCCTCAATCAAATATTCGATTTCGCGGTCACCATATCTACCATTATTCGAAAATGACGCGTTCAACCGACGACTCGATCCTCGGTCCGACAATTTTTCAGGCAGGTTATTAGCGCGATGCGCAAGGTCTTCCGACACCACAACTTCCAACTTAAATGGACCTGTTACAGCTTGTGAAAATTCAGAATCAAAGCCGCGGGCTTCAGCAAAAACAGGCGTTGCCAATAAAGCAGCAGCCGGAATAAGGGTCAGATATTTACGCATGTGTCACTCCTCTTTTGTGAGAAAGTAACATAATTTCGTCAATTTGGCAAAGCCTGCGACGTGACGCAGGGCTAACAATTATGTCATCTAGCCCGCGACATCTACAAAGACAGACAAAACATTTTTCGCAGTTTTTAATCCTGCGAGCTCGGCATCAAGGCGAGACGCATTCACGACACGGGTGACTGTCACGACTTTCCCCGTAAGGTCGACAACTTGGGTCGTGATGGAAAGCAAGC